>JBEKGQ010000976.1:0-2697 GCA_050012715.1 Polyangiaceae bacterium | reverse complement strand
GGCGCGCGTCGACACCGACCAGTCGCGGTCCGCGCCCTCCTCCTGAGAGGTCGACGTGCGCAGCACGAGCGGCCACTCCGGCCACGGGTTCGTCGGCAGGCGTACGAGCGCGGGCTTCGGCATGAGCTCGAGCTGCGTCACGCTCGTGGCGCCCTGGCGCACCGCCGTCCCGACGCAGTCCGAGCCGGTGTCGCCGCCGCCGATGACGACGACGCGCTTGCCGGTCGCCAGGATGGCCCGCCCCGCGTCGACCGCCTCGCCCGCGACGCGCCGGTTCTGCTGCACGAGGTACTCCATGGCGAAGTGAACGCCGCGGAGCTCGCGCCCCGGGATGGGCAGATCGCGAGGCGCGCGCGAGCCCATCGCCAGCACCGCGGCGTCGAACTCGTGCAGGAGATGCTCGCCGCGGAGATCCTGCCCCACCGCGACCCCCACCCGGAACGTGACGCCCTCGGCGCGCATCTGGACGACGCGCGCGTCGAGCATGCCCTTCTCCATCTTGAAGTCGGGGATGCCATAGCGGAGAAGCCCGCCGATGCGGTCGTCGCGCTCGAAGACCACCACGTCGTGCCCGGCGCGCCCGAGCTGCTGCGCGGCCGCCAGCCCCGCCGGACCGGAGCCCACGACCGCGACGCGTCGCCCCGAGCGCTCGCGCGGCGGCTGCGGGAGAAAGGGCCCCGCCGTCATCTCGTGGTCGGCGATGCTCCGCTCGATGGCCTTGATGGTCACCGGCTCGTCGCGGAGGTTCAGCACGCACGACGCCTCGCACGGCGCCGGGCAAACGCGCCCGGTCACCTCCGGGAAGTTGTTCGTCTCGTGGAGGCGCCGCGCCGCCTCGTCCATGCGCCCCTTGTGCACGAGGTCGTTCCACTCCGGGATGATGTTCCCGAGCGGGCAGCCCTGGTGGCAGAAGGGAATGCCGCAGTCCATGCAGCGCGACGCCTGGGCGCGCACCTGGGCCTCGGTCGCGGGGACGACGAGCTCGCGCCAGTCGCGGACCCGCTCGCTCACCGGGCGCTCGTCCTCCTCCTCGCGCGACAGCTTCAAGAAGCCCTTCGGATCGCCCATCGACTAGCCGGTCTCCCGGAGCCGCAGGACCCGCCGCCACTCGTGCGGCATGACCTTCACGAAGCGGCGCTTGGCCCACGAGCCGAGGATGCCCTTGCCGCGCGCGCTGCGCGTGTAGGCCACGTGCTCCTCGACGAGGGCCCGCAGCGCCTCTTCGTCGTCCGCGCCGAGCGGCTCGAGGTCCACCATCGCCTTGCTGACCCGCCCCGCGAGCGCGCGGTCGTCGTCGAGCACGTAGGCGACCCCCCCGCTCATCCCGGCGGCGAAGTTCCGGCCGGTGGGCCCGAGCACGACGATCGTCCCGCCCGTCATGTACTCGCAGCCGTGGTCTCCCACCCCCTCGACGACCGCCGAGGCGCCGCTGTTGCGCACGCCGAAGCGCTCCCCCGCCTTGCCCGCGAAGAACGCCTTCCCGCTCGTCGCCCCGTAGAGGCACGTGTTGCCGACGATGACGTTCTCGTGCGCCTTGTAGCCGACCCGCGCCGGCGGACGCACCGCGAGCACGCCCCCGGAGAGCCCCTTGCCGACGTAGTCGTTCGCGTCCCCCTCGAGGACGAGCAGCATCCCGCGGGTGGCGAATGCCCCGAAGCTCTGCCCCGCCGTCCCGGTGCACTCGACGACGACCGTCCCGTCGTTGAGCCCCGCCGCCCCGTGCTTGCGCGCGATCTCCCCCGCGAGCCTCGCCCCGAACGCCCGGTCCGCGTTCGTCAGCGCGATCTGCATCGTCGACGGCGCCCCGTACTTGACGCTCAGCCGCGCGCCCTCGAGCAGCGCCTCGTCCGTCGAAGAGGATGGGAAAAAGGAGGGGAGGAGAGAAGGAGGGGTGTTGGTTACTTCAATACTCCTCTCCTCCTTCCCTCCTTTTTCCGCTTCTGTCGCCGCGCAGAGGACGTCGGTGAAGTCGAGGGTGTGGGCCTTGGGGTGGTCGAGGTGCCGCACCGCGATGCGGTCGGTGCGCCCGACCATCGCGTCGATCGAGCGGAAGCCGAGGCGGGACATGATGCCGCGGAGCTCCTCGGCCACGAAGAAGAAGTAGTTGATGACGTGCTCGGGCGTGCCGGCGAACCGCTCGCGGAGGACGGGGTCCTGCGTCGCCACGCCGACGGGGCACGTGTTGAGGTGGCATTTGCGCATCATGACGCAGCCGCTCGCGACGAGCGGCGCGGTCGCGAAGCCGAACTCGTCGGCCCCGAGAAGCGCGGCGAAGGCCACGTCGCGCCCCGTCTTGAGCTGCCCGTCGACCTGGAGGCGCACCCGCGAGCGCAGCCCGTTGAGCGCGAGCACCTGGTGCGTCTCCGCGAGCCCGAGCTCCCACGACGTGCCGGCGTGGTGAATCGACGAGAGCGGCGAGGCGCCGGTTCCCCCGTCGTGGCCGGCGATGTGGATCGCGTCCGCGTGCGCCTTCGCGACGCCGGCGGCGATCGTCCCCACGCCGGTCTCGCTCACGAGCTTCACGCTGATGCGCGCCTCGGGGTTCACGCACCGGAGGTCGAAGATGAGCTGCGCGCGGTCCTCGATCGAATAGAGGTCGTGGTGCGGCGGCGGCGAGATGAGCGTCACCCCCGGCACCGTGTGGCGCAGGCGGGCGATCGCCTCGTCGACCTTGTGCCCCGGGTGCTGGCCGCCCTC
>JBEKGQ010000975.1:0-2698 GCA_050012715.1 Polyangiaceae bacterium | reverse complement strand
ACGACGTGCAGGTGCGAGGCGACGGGACCAACCAGTCGGCCCAGGGATACGACTACGTGGCAAAGCGACCGCTGGCGGTGGTGGCGCTCGCCGAGGCGCGCGGGCTGGATCCCGCGGTGGCGCGAGCGGCGGTCGACCGGCTCGCGGACTCGCTCGACACGTGCGCGACCGAACAGGGGCGACAGGGTCGGCTCGTCGACGGAGCGGCGCGCATCGCGGTGCAGATCGACGACGTGGGCAACATCGCCGGGAGCACGGTGAAGATCGACCCGGGCCCGGGCGTCGCGGAGAACGCCGCGCTGTGCTTCGTCGCGCCGGTGAAGATGCTCACGTTCCCGCCGGCCGACGCCGGGGCGCGAGGCTTCGCGGTCGAGGCGATCTGGGGACGGGTGATTCCGGGGAAGTGAGCGCTCCGGCGCCTACTGCACCGTGTAGACGAAGGTCGCGACGTTCGACGGCAGGTATCCGGTCTTGCACGCGATGGCGTTCAAGGTGGTGCTCGCCGTGAAGGGCCCCACCGTGCTCGAGCCGGGGAGCGCCGTACCGCTCGTGCACGTCGGCGTGGAGCCATCGGTCGTCATGTGAATCGAGACCGGATCGGTCAGTGCGATCGACGACACGGTCGCAGTCGCGAGCGTCGGCGTCACCCCCGGGGACACGACCCCCGGCGCCGGGTTGGTCATCGTCGGAACGGCCGCTTGGAGCGTGTACGTCTGGGTGACGGGCGGGCCGGTCATGAAGCCGCAGGAGGGCGGGGCCGTACCGAGAACGCACTCGATCGCCGTCAGCTTGATGGCCCCGGTCGACGGATTCGTCACGGCCTCGTCGATCACGATCGGCGATGTGTAGATGGCCGCGGTGCCGAGGCAGGACTCGGCCGTGGGGGCGCAGCTCGGCGTGGTGCCGTCCGTCGTGTAGCAGATGAGGCCCCCCGGCGCGTCAGACAGGCCGAGAGGGAAGTCGTTGTTGCTCGTCTTGGACGGGATCGAGAAGGTGACCGGGCCGAGGACCCCGTCGTTGTCGGACGTCACCGTATAGGTGGCGGCGGCGGGGGGAGAGTCGAGGTACCCCGGATAGCTCGCAACCGCCGTGACCGTCGTCGAGATGCTGTTGCAGGTGAAAGGGGCCTGAAGTTGAAAAGGCCCCGTGTACCGGGTCCCGTGCTGGGATGACGGCGTGGAGCCGTCCAGCGTGTAGAAGAGCTGAGCCTGGGGGAAGCTGCTCGGCGGGACGAGGGTCACGGGCGCAAGGCTGCCCACGAGCGTCGCGCCCGACGGCGGGATGAACGTCGGCTCCCCGAGCTCCACGAGACCATCCGTCCCCGTGTCGGAGGAACCCGGCGCTCCATCCCACTCCATCGGCGCGTCGTCGCCGCCGTCCCCGTCGAGCTGCGGCACGAAGGTGATGTCGTGCCCCTCCCCCGCGTCGCTCGCGCCGCCGTCGTCCGCGATGATCGTCCCGCCCTCGCCGCACGCGAAGGCGACGCATGCGAGCACCACGAGGCCGGCGGTCCACCTCCCCATGCCCGCCATTCTAGCCGCCTTCCCTCGCGCTGACGTCTCCGCCTCTCCGTGCGATGCTTCTCCTACCCCCATGGCCATCGAGAAGACCCCCTCCCCGCTCGAGGCCATCTGGGACTGGTCCTACCTCGTCGACCAGAGCCGCCTCCACGAGCTCTACGTGAAGGCCAAGCGCGACCAGTGGAACGCGGACGTCGCGCTCGACTGGGAGCTGCCGGTCGACCCGGGCGGCAAGATCCTCGACGCCGAGCGCATGGCCTTCCTGCAGCTCGCGTTCTTCAAGCGGCTCGACGCTCGCACCCTCGAGACCTTCAACGCCCACTACTCCGCGTGGATCCTCTCGCAGCTCCTTCACGGCGAGCAGGGCGCGCTCATGGTCGCGGGAGAGCTGGTCGCCGCGGTGCCGCACTACGAGGCGAAGCTCTACGTCGCGTCGCAGGCCATGGACGAGGCGCGCCACGTCGAGGTCTTCGGCCGCTACATCCGCAAGCTCGACAAGATCTACCCGGTGCAGCCGGTGCTCAAGTCGCTCCTCTTCGACATCATGCAGACGCCGCACTGGCAGGCGAAGATGGTCGGCATGCAGGTCATCCTCGAGGGGCTCGCCCTCGGGACGTTCCTCAACGTGAAGGCCGCCACCGGGTGCCCGCTCCTCCGGTCGCTGCTCACCTACGTCACGAAGGACGAGGCCCGCCACGTCGCCTTCGGGAGCATCTACCTCACGACCGAGATCGCCCGCATGCACCCCGACGACCGCGCCGCGGTCGAGGACTTCGCCTGCACCGGGATGAAGAAGATGGTCTCGATGCGCCGCGGTATGGAGGGCATGGCCGGCTTCGAGGAGGTGCTCGTCGAGAGCGGCCTCGATCCCGCGGACTTCCTCAAGGCGCTCCAGTCCGAGGTGGCGGGGGGCTTCCAGCTGTCGGCCACGCCCGGCAACGTCCACACCGTGAAGTCGCTGGTCATGCCGGGCATCGTGCGCGCCGGTCTCGTGAGCGATCGCATCCGCCCTCGCTACGAAGAAGCGGGGATCAAGCTCTTCGCCGACACCCGGGTGCTCGAGCACTTCGAGGACTCCGGCGAGGTCGCGAGCTGAGTCGTTTCGGTTCCGGCGCCGCAGTCCGAGTCTGGTTGGTTCTCCTCTCTCGTCCGCGAGAGGGCGGCGTTGGTGGTCGAGC
>JBEKGQ010000974.1:0-2700 GCA_050012715.1 Polyangiaceae bacterium | reverse complement strand
GGTTGGCCTCATGCAACCCGTGGGTTGGCCTCATGCAACCCGTGGGTTGGCCTCATGCAACCCGTGGGTTGGCCTCATGCAACCCGTGGGTTGGCCTCATGCAACCCATGGGTTGGCCTCATGCAACCCATGGGTTGGCCGGCTCGAAACCCGCGGAGCCGCCGGATCGCACCCGCGAAGGGCCGAGGTCCTTCGCGGGAATCGGCCGCGTCCCCCACGCCATGGGCGGGGTCCTCCCATGGGTTGGCCCTCCCCGTCGCGGCGTATCCGGTGGTCCGCCCGCGAGGGCGCCTCGCCGCTACACGCCCACGAGGCGCATGTGCCGCTTGTTCGTCGGCGTGAACGGGATGGCGTACTGCCCCGAGAAGCACGCGTGGCAGTGGTCCCCCTCGGTGCCGAGCGCGGTCAGCATGCCCTCGAGGGACAGGAACCCGAGGGAGTCCGCCGTCACGTAGCGGGCGATCTCCTCGATCGAGTGGCTCGACGCGATGAGCTCCCCGCGCGTCGGCGTGTCGATGCCGTAGTAGCAGGGCCACTGCGTCGGGGGGCTCGAGATGCGGAGGTGCACCTCGCGCGCACCCGCGTCGCGCACCATCTTGACGATCTTGCGCGACGTCGTGCCCCGCACGATGGAGTCGTCGATCACGACGACGCGCTTGCCCCGGAGCACGGGCTCGACGGGGTTCAGCTTCAGCCGGACGCCGAAGTGGCGGATGCTCTGCTGCGGCTCGATGAAGGTCCGCCCCACGTAGTGCGAGCGGATGAGGCCCATCTCGAAGGGGACGCCGCGCACCGCCGCGTACCCGATGGCGGCCGGCACCCCCGAGTCGGGCACCGGGATGACGACGTCGGCGTCGACCGGGTGCTCGGCGGCGAGCGAGCGGCCGAAGGCCTTGCGCACGTCGTAGACCGTCTTCCCACCGAGCTGGGAGTCGGGGCGCGCGAAGTAGACGTACTCGAAGACGCACGGCCGCGGCGTCGCGGGCGGCAGGGGGCGAACGCTGCGGATGCCGCTCGCGTCGATGATGATCATCTCGCCCGGCTCGACGTCGCGCACGTACTCGGCGCCGATGAGGTCGAACGCGCAGGGCTCGCTGGCGATGACGTGCGCGTCCTTCGACGACGGCAGGAGCCCGAGGCAGAGCGGCCGGATGCCCATCGGGTCGCGCACCGCGATGACCGCGTCCTCGGTCAAGAAGAGGAGCGAGTAGGCGCCCTTCACGCGCTGGAGCGCGTCCGCGATGCGGTCCTCCACCGCGATCGCCTTGCTCACCGCGACGAGGTGCACGAACACCTCCGTGTCGCTGTCGCTCTGGAAGATGGACCCGCGGGCCTCGAGCTCGTCGCGCAGCTCCTCGGCGTTCGTGAGGTTGCCGTTGTGGCAGACGGCGAGCGAGCCGCGCGCGTAGTCGACCGCGATGGGCTGGGCGTTCTTGATGTGCGAGCTGCCCGTCGTCGAGTAGCGCACGTGGCCGATGGCGACCCGCCCCGGCAGCTTGGCGAGCTGGTCCTGGGTGAACGCGTCCTGCACGAGGCCCATGGCCCGGTGGGCGTAGAGCGCCTGGCCGTCGGTCGTGACGATGCCGCCCGACTCCTGCCCGCGATGCTGGAGCGCGTGCAGGCCGAGGTACGTCATGTTGGCCGCCTCGGGATGACCGACGATGCCGAAGACGCCGCACATGCCGCGGCGAAGGTAGCCGGCCCTGCGCCCGGCCGCTAGCTCGTCCGCTCGCCTATGGCAGCGCCGTGATGGGGAGCGCCCGGTAGGACGTCACGAGCTGGTCGTATTGCAGCGACCACACCGGGACGCCGCCGGAGACCTCGGTCACCTCCGGTGCGAGCTGGTTCGTGTACCAGCCGCCCCACCCGAGGAAGAGGCGCCCGCCGCTCAGCGGCGTGGCCGAGCCCATGTAGCCGGTCGGGGGCTCGTCGGACGGCTTCGTGTAGAGCACCTGGTACGCGGTGACCTTGTGGTTCACCCCGTCGAGCGTGAACGACGGGATGCGCGTCTGGTGCGCGGGCAGCCCGCCGACGCCGTTGCCGTTGTCGAACACGGTCATCGTCCCGTCCGGATGCATGCGCACGTGGTGCTGCATCGCGAAGGCCTGGTCCGCGGTCAGGCCGAACTGGTCCTCCTTGCCGCCGAGCGTCCAGAGGATCTGCGCCGTCTGCCGGTCGATCTTCACGATGGAGCTGAGGTGCCGGAACGACACGATGAAGTTCCCGTCCGCCGGGTCGATGTCGATCGAGTTGAGGTGGAGGTAGTCGGACAGCGTCGCGCCGGTGAAGTCGTTGTCGTAGACGCTGTCGGCGTAGAGGGAGGGAACGTTGGCGCTGTCCCACTCGACGAGCACGGTGCCGTGGTCGACCTCCTGCATCACGTCGCTCATCACCCGTGCCGCGGTGCTCCAGGCGGGGTTCAGGCCGCTGAGGTCGAGCGTCCGCTGCACGTACGAGATGGCGACGTAGTGCTGGTCGCCGAGGACCATCATCTCGTGCCCCTCGGCGGGCAGGACGCCGTGCTGCGCGTAGGGCTCGAGCTGATAGTCCGCGATGTCGTTGAAGTGGTCGTCCATCAGGTGATCGACGCCGAGGGTCCAGCCGTTCGGATTGATGACGCCGACGGTGAGCGAATAGACGATGGTGCCGTCCGGGAGCGTCGACTGCTGGAAGTTCTCGAGGTCGTACGGAAGAAACGTC
>JBEKGQ010000973.1:0-2714 GCA_050012715.1 Polyangiaceae bacterium | reverse complement strand
AGCCGCAGTCGCCCGGAGCCCCGCAGGCGTTTCCGTCGGGGCAGGTGGGCGAGCACGTGGGCGCGACGCTCTTGCCGTTGGTGCAGACGTCGGAGCCGCAGTCGCCCGGAGCCCCGCAGGCGTTTCCGTCGGGGCAGGTGGGCGAGCACGTGGGCGCGACGCACTTGGCCGCGGTGCAGACACCGGAGCCGCAGTCGCCCGGAGCCCCGCAGGCGTTTCCGTCGGGGCAGGTGGGCGAGCACGTCGGGGCCGCGCACTTGCCGTTGGTGCAGACGCCGGACCCGCAGTCCCCCGGGGCCCCGCAGTCGTTGTTGTCGGGGCAGGTCGGCGAGCACGTGGGCGGGGCGCACTTGCCCGCGGTGCAGACGTCCGAGCCGCAGTCCGACGGTTGCGCGCAGACCGCGCCATCCGGGCACGTCGGCGCGCAGGCCGGCGACGCGCACTTGCCGTTCGTGCAGACCTGGGAGGCGCAGTCGCCGCTCGCGCCGCACGCGTTGCCGAGGGGGCAGCCGGGAGCGCACGTCGGAGCCACGCACTTGCCGTTGGTGCAGACGCCCGAGCCGCAATCGCCGTTGGCGCCGCAGACGTTGCCGTCACCGCAGACCGGCGAGCACGAAGGCGGGGCGCAGAGCCCCGCCGTGCAGATCCCCGAGGCGCAGTCGGTGGTGGCGCCGCAGCCGTTGCCGTCCGGGCAGAGGGGCGCGCACGCGGCGGGATGACACGTGCCGTTCGTGCACACGGCGGAGGCGCAGTCCGTGCCATCGATGCACGCGTTGGTCTGCGAGCACGAGGGGGCGCACGCGGGGCCGCACGTGACCGCGACGTTCACGACGTTCGCGCCGTTGAGCGCGCCCGAGCCACCGGCGACGCCGCACGCCTGCGACGGCGCGCTCGGCGCGGTGCCGACGACGACGTCGTACGCGGAGCCGTTGGGCTGCGGAGGGAAGGTGAACGAGGTCGAGCCCTTGGGGAGGGGGAGGGTGTTCCCCTCGTTGGAGAGCACGAGACCGCTCCCCACGAGGCCCGTGATGGTGCCGCCGACCGTGAAGGGGCCGGCCTCCGGCGATGCGTCCACGCCGCCGGCGTCGCTCGCGTCGCTCGTCGCGCCGCTGTCGCTCGCGTCGGAGGCGTCGGTGCTGCCGGCGTCGCTCGCGTCCTGCTCGCCGGCGTCGCTCGCGTCGTTCGCCGTGCCGCCGTCGCTCGCGTCCGTTTCGCCCGCCTCGGTGCCGGTCTCGCCGCTGGTGGCGTCGCCCGCCTCTTCCATGGCGCTGTCCTGCGCCGTGGCGTCGGTGGAGCTGCCGTCCGTGCCCGGGCCGCTATCGACGGCGACGGTGCCGTCGCCGCTGGCCGCCGAGTCGAGACCGCTGTCCGACGCGCCCCCGTCCCCGATCGAGAATTCGCCGAAGTTCTGGGTACACGCGCTCACGAGCAGCGCGGACCCCAACACCACCGAAGCGAGCCGAAGGACCCTCATGACCCACTCTCCGCCAGCTTTGAAGTAGACCACACTGGCGCGCAGGGGGCGAGGGACACACGCGCCAGGCCCCCTTCCCGGCTCCGCGACGGGGTCCGCGACCGCGCCCGCGCCCGCGCCCTACTGCGGCGCCGACACCGCGCAGAACCCGTTGATGCACTGGTTCGTCGTGTCGCAGCAGTCCGCCGCGGTGGCGCACTTGTCGCCCACCTCCGAGCAGCTCGCGTTGGGCGGGGCGTTCGAGCAAACGAGCCCCCCTTCGCCGGGCTCGCAGTAGCCGTTGCAGCACTGGTCGCCGCTCATGCACGACATCCCGTCGGCCTTGCAAGGAGCGAGCGCCCAGAACCCGCGCGCGTTGCCGGCGAGCAGCTCCTGGCCCGGCAGATAGAACGCCGGGTGGCTCGGGTCGGTGCCCGCCTTGGCGTTGAGGTCGATGGCCGCGACCCAGAGCTTCTTGCACGTGGCGTTCGCGACCAGGGTCGCGTTGTAGTCGCGCGGATCGCTCTGCCACGGGTCGGTGGTCGCGACGCTGCCGTAGAGGCGGCGGCTCGTGAAGATCATCCAGATGTAGCCGCCGGAGCTCACCGGGTTCACCGTCGGCTCGTAGTTGAGCACCGTGTCGTTCGCGTGGTTGGTCGGGCCGGTGGGGAGGTACGGGGCCGTGCCTCCGGGGCCGAAGCCGTTCAGCGCGTAGAGGTTCGACGCCGTCCCGGTGGCGAGGTCCGACCACCAGATCTGGGCCTCGGCGCCGTGCCACGTGTTGAGCAGGTGGTTCGAGTTGACGAGCTGGTAGTGGAACGCGACCGCGTCGTCGGTGGGAAAGAACGACGGGAAGCCGGCGCGCATGCCGCCGGTCATCGTCGCGAGCACCCGGGGGTTCGAGAAGGTGCTCGTGCCGTCGAAGTCGAGCGCGACGAGCTGCGAGCCGTTGCCGGTGAGCGTCGCCGCGCCCCCCGTGAGCGTCCCCGCGAGGAAGTCGAACGCGATGTGCTTCGTGTCCGGGGAGAAGGCGGGGGTGCCCACCTGGAGGTTCGTGGGGATTCCCGTCGCGGCGATGGGCTGCGCGCCCGTCGCCGCCGGTGGGAACGCGTAGAGCTGGCTCACCGAGTCGTTGGCGGCGAGGTCGCCGGCGTTGGTGAAGGCGAGGGAGCCGTTCGCCGAGAGCCCGGCCCAGGCGAAGATGTTGTCGTAGTTGGTGAGGACGGTCTCGGCGTTCGCGTTCTTCAGGTCGTAGGCGGAG
>JBEKGQ010000972.1:0-2716 GCA_050012715.1 Polyangiaceae bacterium | reverse complement strand
TCCGGGAGACGTGCTCGTTCACTGCACGCGCGGGGCCAAGGCGAGCGGCGCGTCGATCGCCCGATACTTGTGCGCGCCCATGCGTCGCGAGGGCGCGCTCGTGATGCGTATTTTCGGCATCAGTTGGATCCCCGGATATCCAGAAACATGGATGACGTGACAGACATGCGCGGACGGAAAGGCCGAGACCTCCGCGGATTCGTCCTGTGCGTGCTTCTTGCTTCGAGCCCTTCACCATGCGTGCACTCGTCGCGATCGTCCCGCTCGCCGCTGCGCTCTCGCTGTCTGCGTGCAGCGGCGCTGGCCCCGCAAACATCTTCACGTCGGTGCCCGAGGCGGGGCCGCCCCCCGTGAACGACGGAGACGCCGGCAACCTCTTCCCGGCCATGGAGGCGGGGACGACGAGCATGCCCGCCGACTGCAACCCGTCCGCGGTCTCCGCGTTCCAGCCGGTGTGGCAACCGCCGGAGCCGTGGAAGGAGAACGTCTGCACCGCGACGCAGATCTCGGGCTTCTATGCGTCGTGTCTGACCCCGCCGATCTCCGAGGCCGCGTGCAATGCGTTCGTGCAAGAGAACGCGAAATGTGCGCCTTGCCTGCAATCGCAGGACACGGACCCCACCGCGGCGGCCATCGTGTGGCACGAGGAGATGCAGTACTGGACGGTCAACGTCGCGGGCTGCATCGCCGAGGCGACGGGGGACGCGACGGCGTCGGGCTGCGGCGCGTCCTACGCCGCGGCGATCTCGTGCCGCCAGCAGTCGTGCAACGCGTGCTGGGTCGCGCAGGGGCAGAGCGCGACGTTCCAGCAGTTCTCCGACTGCGAGTCGCTCGCTGGCGCGACGACCTGCGAGTCGTTTGCCTAGGCGGTCCCCAAGAAGTGCGGCAACCTCGCGATGACGGCGGCGAACGTGTGCATGCCCAGCTCCTCGGCGACGGCGCAGGACGCCTACATGCAGATCGCGCCGCTCTTCTGCGGGCAGTGACGAGGGGGCCGACCACGGCCCCGCGCCCGCGAGCCGAGCCTGGTGCGCGCGCAGCGGGCTCGAGCACCCCCCCTTTGTCGCGCGATCAGGGGCCGGAAGGGGCATACTGGAAGACGAGCCACCATGTCTCCGCCGGGGAAGAAGCGCCCCTCCAAGTCGGGTCGCCCGCTCGCGAAGGACCCGCGCCACGAGAGCGCTCCCCCGGTGCACCACGAGGCCGCCAGTCCCGTGATGGCGCGCTCGACGACCTCGCGGATCGCGCTCCTCGAGGCCGAGCTCGCGCAGGTGAACAAGGAGCGCGCGGCGGACGCGGACGATCTGGCCACGATGCTCGTCCGCATCGCCGACGCGGAGCGCGGCAAGGCCGCCGCGACCCAGCGGGCGCAGGAGATGGAAGGACGCGCGGCGGCGCTCGAGCTCGAGCTGAGGGCGCAGAAGGTCACCGTTCCCCCCGCGCAGCCGGATCCCCGGGTGCGCGAGCTGACGGGGGAGCTCGACGCGGTGCGACTGCGCCTCGGCGAGGCGATGGGCATCGAGGCCCGCCTGCGCGGGGAGGCGCACGAGGTCGGACAGCGGCTGACGGAGTCGCAGGCGATGACGGCGACGCTGCGGGCGCAGGTCGCCGACGGCGAGGCGCGGGTTCAGGCCGTCCTCGTCGAGGTGCGGCAGGCCGAGGAGGCGGTGCAGCTGGCGACGAGCCGCGCGGTGCTGGCCGAGCGCTCCGCGGCGGATGGGGCGACGGCGTTCGAGCGGCTGCACGCCGAGCTCGAGTCGGACCGGGCGCGCGTCGTCGACCTCGAGGCGAAGCTGGCGCGGGTGAGCCGCGAGCACAACGAGGGCATGGAGGCCGCCCGGCGGGAGCAGGCGGAGGCGGTCGAGGGCGCCGCGCGCGGGCGAGCGGCGGAGGTGGCCGGGCTCGAGGCGAGGCACACCGAGGCCCTGCGCGCCCGCGAGCAGGAGCACCGCGAGGCGACGACCGCGATGCGCGACGAGAACGCGCGCACCGTGGCGGCGCTGCGCGAGGAGCACGCGGGCGCCATCGGTCAGCGGCATCGCGAGCACGTGGCGCGGGTGGAGGCGCTGACCGCGAGCCACGGCGCGGAGCTGCAGGCGCTGGCGAAGACCCACCAGGACGCCCTGAAGGCCCTCGAGGAGCGCCATGCGCACACGCTCACCGCGGTTCGCGAGGAGCACGCGGCATCGAAGCGCAGCGCGAACCGGGCGCTCGAAGAGGAGCGGTCGGCGGCGGCGCGCGCCCGGCAACAGGTCCTCGCGCTGGAGACGTCGGTGGCTTCGCTCCGTGCCACCGCGGCGCGGGTGACGCTGCTCCTCGACGACCTCGCGCGTCGCGAGGGGGAGGCCACGGCCGCGCGCGTCCAGGAGATCCAGCAGGCGAAGCTCGCGCTCGCGGTCGACGCGAGCCCGGCCGCCACGGACGCCGCGGCGCGGGCGCGCGCGGCCCCGAAGGGCGCCCCCGAGCCGGTCGCTTCGGCGGGCTCGCTCGACGAGGTCGAGATCGACTTCGGCGACTGAGGAGGCTCAGGCGAACGAGAACGGGTCGCGGTCCTGCGCGCTCCGCGTCACGGCCACCCCGGGGAGCAGCTCCGAGAGGCGCCGCTCGAGCGCGACGAGGGCCGCCCTTTCGCTCGTCGAATGCCGCGTGCAGACGACGGCGAGGCCCGCCTCGGCGGCGCGGAGCGCGTCGTGGTGCCGGAGCTCACCGGTCACGA
>JBEKGQ010000971.1:0-5081 GCA_050012715.1 Polyangiaceae bacterium | reverse complement strand
GAGCGAGGGATCGCGCTCGTCGCCCGTGAGGAGGCCGAGCTTCGCCCGCATGATGCGCGCGTAAGCCGCCTCGAAGCGACCCTCGAAGCGATCGAGCCGCTCGGTCGCGAGCCGCACCCCCTCTTCGGGCTCGCCGGGCACGAGCGGCAGGAGCGCCTCGGCGAGGCGCGCCATGTTCCAGAGGGCGATGCGCGGCTGGTGGGCGAACGCGTAGCGGCCGCCGTGGTCGATGGAGCTGAAGGTGCGCTTCGGGTCGTACGCGTCGAGGAAGGCGCAAGGGCCGTAGTCGAGGGTCTCGCCGGAGATGGCAGTGTTGTCGGTGTTCATGACGCCGTGCACGAAGCCGACCCCGAGCCAGCGCGCGACGAGCTCCGCGTGGGCGTCGATGACCCGCTCGAGGAGCGCGAGCGCGTCGTTGCCGGTTCCCGTGGCGTCGGGGTAGTGGCGCGCGAGGGCGTGGGCGGTGAGCGCGGCGAGGGACTCCTCGTCGTGGCGCGCGGCGAAGAACTGGAACGTGCCGACGCGGATGTGGCTCGCCGCGACGCGGACGAGGATGGCCCCGGGGAGCGCCTCGTCGCGGTACACGGGCTCGCCGGTGGTGACCACCGCGAGCGCACGGGTCGTCGGGATGCCCATCGCCGCCATGGCCTCGCTCACGATGTACTCGCGGAGCACGGGCCCGAGGGCGGCCCGCCCATCTCCGCCGCGCGAGAACGGCGTGCGTCCGGAGCCCTTGAGCTGGACGTCGCGCCGCTTGCCGTCGGTCCCGACGATCTCGCCGAGGAGGAGCGCGCGCCCGTCGCCGAGCTGGGGGACGAAGCTCCCGAACTGGTGCCCCGCGTACGCGAGGGCGATCGGCTCCGCGCCCTCGGGGACGACGTTGCCGGCGAGGATCTGCGCTCCCTCCGGCGAGGCCAGTCGCGCGACGTCGGCGCCCAGGAGCTCGGCCAGCGGGCGATTGAGCTTCACGAGGCGAGGCGAGGCCACCTTGGTGGCCTCGACGCGCGCATGGAAGCGCGCCGGCAGGCGAGCGTAGCTGTTGTCGAAGCGGAACGGCACGAGGGTCCGGTGACGGCGAAGTGCGCGACCCAGGCAAAGGGCCGGGCATCGGAGAGACACCTAGCACGCCCCCAAGGAGACGCGATGAACCTCGATCACTACGTGACGCTCGGCCGCTCCGGCCTGCGAGTCAGCCCGCTGTGCCTCGGCGCGATGACGTTCGGCGAAGACCTCGGCTGGGGCTCCAGCGTCGAGGAGTCGGAGAAGATCATCGACCGGTACGTCGAGCTCGGCGGCAACTTCATCGACACCGCGAACTTCTACACCAAGAGCCACTCCGAGAAGATCATCGGCGACCACATCGGGCGCCACGCGGCGCGACGGGACCGGCTCGTCCTCGCGACGAAGTTCAGCGGCAACCTCTACCCCGGCGATCCCAACGGCGGCGGCTCGGGCCGGAAGTCGATCGTCGGGGCATGCGAGAACTCGCTGCGGCGCCTGCAGACGGACTACATCGATCTCTACTGGCTGCACGCCTGGGACGCGCACACTCCGATCGACGAGACGATGGCGGCGCTCGACGACCTCGTGCGCGCCGGCAAGGTCCGCTACCTCGGCGTCTCGGACACGCCGGCGTGGAAGGTCGCGGAGGCGAACGTGACCGCGCGCTTCCGGGGGTGGTCGGCGTTCATCGGGCTCCAGATCGAGTACTCGCTCCTCGAGCGGAGCGTCGAGCAGGAGCTCGTCCCGATGGCGCGCGAGCTCGGGCTCGGGATCACGCCGTGGTCGCCGCTGAAGAGCGGCGCGCTGAGCGGCAAGTACACGCGCAAGAACGCGGCCCAGGTGAAGGGCGATCGGGGCATGTTCCTCGAGGGCTCCCTCAACGAGACGACGTACACCCTCGTTGACGAGCTCGAGGTCATCGCCAAAGCGCACGACAGCACCGTCGCACGCGTCGCGCTGGCATGGGTCCAGGGCCGGCCGGGGGTGACGTCGACGATCATCGGCGCCCGTCGCCTCGCCCAGCTCGAGGACAACGTGAAGGCGCTCGAGGTCACGCTGACCGCCGAGGAGCTCGGCCGGCTCGACGCGCTCACCAAGCCCACCTTCGGCTTCCCGCAGAAGATGGAGCCCATGTTTCCAGCCATCCACAATGGCGGCACGCGGGTCAACGGCGTCCAGGCGCCGGCATCGGGGTTCGTGATGCTGAAGGGCGACAAGCCGTACTGACCCACGCATACTGGGGGCAGCCGGCCTGGCGGCATGAAGAAGGCCCCCCGCACCAACCTCCACGACGTCGGGACGTCCTTCGTCGGACGCGCCCGGGATCTCGAGGCCCTCGGCGCGCGCTTCGAGGCGGGCGCGCCGAGACCATGGTGCGGGCGTACTCGGAGCACGGCGGCGGGGGCGTCTGGTTCTGCGACCTCGTCGACGCACGGAGCGCGATGGGGATGACCGCCATCGTCGCCTCGACCCTGGGCATCCGCCTGGACCAGCACGCGGGCGAGGCGGCAGCGGCCCGCGAGCTCGCGCGGGCCATCGGGCGACAGGGAAGGATGCTACTCGTGCTCGACAACCTGGAGCACCTCCTCGCGGAAGGCACCGGGCTCGTCGAGCAGTGGCTCGCCGCCGCACCTCGCACGCAGCTGCTCGTCACGTCGCGCGTGGCACTGGGTCTCGCGACGGAGCAGGTGTGGCCGCTCTCGCCGCTCTCGTCCGAGGAGGGCGCGGCGCTCTTCGTCGAGCGGGCGCGGCGCGTGCGGCCGGACCTGCCGACCGGGAGCACGGAGCGAGCGGTGGTCACGGACATCGTCGAGGAGCTGGAGGGCCTGCCGCTGGCCATCGAGCTGGCCGCGTCGCGCATGGCGGTGCTCTCGCACGGCCAGCTGCGCGAGCGCCTGCGACGGCCGCTCGAGGTGCTGACGACGGGCCGCGCGGGGCGCCACGGATCGATGCGACGCACCGTGCTCGACTCGGTGCAGCTCCTGTCGGCCGGGGAGCGGGCGGCGTTCGTGGCGTGCGCCTGTTTCCGGAACGGGTTCACCCTCGAGGCGGCGGAGGCGGTGATCGCCGGCGGAAACGCGGACGCGAGGGCGCTCGCGGCGGGGAGCGTGCTCGCCCTGGTCGAGGTGCTCGCGCGAAGCTCGCTGCTGCGCACGCAGGCGGTGTCGGCGCTCGGCGGGGAGCTCCGCATGTCGCTCTTCGAGGCCATCCGCGAAGTGGCGGCGGAGCTCCTCGCGCACGATGGGGAGCGGGGGCGACTCGCGGCGCGCCACGCGTCCTTCTATGCCGGCCTCGCGGAGCGTCTCGGACCCGAGGCGGCAAACGGCGACCGGGAGGCTTCGCGTCGCCTCGACATGGACGTCGAGAACCTGCTCGCGGCGCACGCGCACGCGGTCGCCGCCGCCGACGCGGAGCCGTCGGGACCGGGGGCCCACCAGGCGCTCGCGATCGCGCTGGCCCTCGAGCCCGTCCTGTCCGCGAGGGGCCTCACGCTGCTCCGGGCGCGGTTGCTAGACGGCGCGATTCGCGTCGCCGGGGCGAGGGACGACGGCGAGGAGCTGGCCGCCGCGTTCCAGGCACGCGGCCTCGCCCAGCGCGAGCTCGGGGACATGCAGGCGGCCCGCGCGTCCCTCGAAGAGGGGCTCGCGATGGCGGGGGAGGAGAAGCGGCCGGCGCTGGCGGCGATGGCGCACACGCGGATCGGCGAGATCCTCGACGTGGCGGGGGCGACCGCCGACGCGCACGAGCGGTTCGGGCGTGCGCTCGCCCTCTTGCGTCGAGCGCCCGAGGGCCGCACGCGCGATCTCGGGGAGGCGGAGACGTACCTGCGGAGCGCCCATGCGCACCGCCGCGAGGGCGGGCTCGCGAGTGCCGAGGTGGCGGTGACCGAGTCCGTGGCTCGTTACCGCCGGCTCGGTCACGACGAGGGGCTCGGGGCGGCGCTCTACGAGGCCGCCGTGATCGCGATGTTCCAGGCGCGGGGGGAAGTGGCGATGGCCCGCTTCGACGAAGGGCTCACGGCGGCCCGGCGCGCCGACGCCCGCGCGACCATCGGGGCGCTGACGACGGCGCGCGGAGGCCTGCTGCAGGAGCAGGGCGCGCTCGACGAGGCGCTCTTCCACCACGCCGAGGCGGCGCGCATCTTCCGCGAGCTCGGCAGCCGCTACCGGGAGACGAGCGCGCTCTACTACCTGGCGAGCGCGTACCTGGAGCGCGGTGACGCTTCGGAAGCGGAGCGGCTGCTGGTGCAGGCGCTGGAGCGAGCGCGTGGCGTGGGCTCGCCGCGGTACGAGGCGCTGATCGAGAGCTGCC
The DNA here is from genome assembly GCA_050012715.1 of Polyangiaceae bacterium. Lineage (GTDB taxonomy): Bacteria > Myxococcota_A > Polyangia > Polyangiales > Polyangiaceae > Palsa-1150. The sequence goes on along the minus strand of JBEKGQ010000971.1, from coordinate 767 downwards.
GCGCGGTCGCGCTGGGTCGACTCGAGGACGCGGCGGCGGCGAGCGAAGCGATGGAGCGCGCGCGCCGCTCGCAGGCCCGCTGCGAGCGGGAGCCCGCGCTGGCGGCGACGGTGGCGATTCATGGGTTCACCGTGGAGCTGGCCGCCGCGGCGGCCGAGGACCGCGCGGCGAGGCGCACCCGGGTGACGAGCGAGGCAAGTGTGCTCGTGGAGGCGCACCCGAGCGACGACTCCCGCTTCGCGCTCCGCGTGCTCGTGGCGCAGGGGCGCGCGACGCCGCCGGACGAGCGGCGGGCGCTGCGCATCGGCCCCGCCGGCGAGAGCTTCGTGTTGCCGGGGGAAGAGCGTCCCGTGGATCTATCGCGACGGGCCCCGCTGAGCCGCGTGCTGCTGCTCCTCGCGACGCGGAGACGCGAGGCCCCGGGCGAGCCGGTCCCGGTGGAGGAGATCATCGGCGCCGGTTGGCCGGACGAGCGCATCGAGGCCAGATCCGCGCTGAACCGCGCGTACGTGGCGCTGGCGACGCTGCGGAAGCTGGGGCTGCGGGGCGTGCTGCAGACGAATGCGGGTGGGTACTGCCTGCACCCGGCGGTCGCCGTGCGCTTCATGGAGGCAGGGGATCCCTAGGGCTGCGACCGAGGGTCGGGGTCGAGGGTCGGGGTTGAGGGCTCGGGCCCGGGCTCGGCCCGCGCTCAGAACGGAGCGCCGCCCCCCGCGAAGCTCATCCCGCCCGTCACGACGAGCGCGGTCAGCGCGACGCCGATGGCG
>JBEKGQ010000970.1:0-2726 GCA_050012715.1 Polyangiaceae bacterium | reverse complement strand
CCCGCGCCGAAGACGACCGAGGAGAAGGCGGCCGCCGCGGCGAAGGCCAAGGCCACGCGCGAAGCGCGTGGGACGACGAGCAAGAAGCAGAAGGTTCTTGTACAGACCCCGGTGCTTCTGTGAGCCCCGCCAGGGCCGCGACATACCCATCGGAGACGCGCGCGATCAGGCTCCACGCACGCCGTCCGTCGACCTCCACGGGCGCTACGGTGAACCGCTCTTGGCCGAGCAGAGCGACGAGTACCGGCCGGGCCTGAACGCCGCCTCGGGCGTGCAGCTCGCCGAGCTCACGGAGCCGCGCGCGAGCCCTCTCGACCACGCGCCGCGAATCGAAGCGGGGGGTGGTCACCTCTAGCCGTGCAAGCTGCTCTCGCAGCCGCTGTCCCCGCGCCTTCTCGCCACGCAGAGCGTTGACCAGCTCCGTAAGGTCCCCGCCGATGCCGATCGCCTGCGTGAAGCGCTTCACCTTCGCGTCCACCTCTTGCAGCTCGCGCCTTACGCCTTCGCGCTCCGCGTTGCGGCCATCGTCGCTCATCCGAGCCTCGAGCCTCTCGCGGAGTCGTTCGAGCGCGCGCGTCGCGATCTCGCCGTCACCGATGAGCGGTGCGATTAGCCCCAGGACGGCCTGGTCCACGCGTTCTTTCGCCTTGTAGCCGCAGCCCGGGCACTTCTTCGTCTGAAGAAGGGCGGTGCACACGTACGACTGGCCACGGCTGTTGCCTCCGCTGACGCTCATGCCGCCTCCGCAGAGCCCGCAGCGCAGGAAGGGCGAGCACAGGTGCGCAGCCGTGTCGGCGCGGTGCTTGGGCCAGCGCCCCATGCCCCCGAGCAGGCGATCGACGGCGGTCGCAAGCTCATCGGGGACGATCCGCAGCTCGGGGCACTCCTGCCGCACCACCTCGTCCTCGGGCACGGCGACGCTGACCACCGAGCCGCCGTGACGGGCGCTCCGCGTAGCGCCAAACACGCGCGTCCCACGGTAGATCGGGTTCTGGAGAATCTTACGGACGGAAGCTGGGCGCCAACCAAAGCCAGCCTCCGCGCTGTCGCCCTCGTGAAGCTGCGCGGGCGTGGGAACGCCTCGTGCGGTCAATTCGATGGCCGTCGCTCGTAGCGATCCGGTCTCGATGAAGGTCTTGACGACCGACAAAACGACAGCAGCCGCCTTCGGCTCGATGCGCCAGCGCTTGTCGCGCCCCGAGATGACGGTCGTGTACCCGATCGGCCGCGCGCCCGTAGAGCGCCCGTCGAGAGCACGGTGCCGGAGAGCCTCGCGGCGACGCACGGAGTTCGCATCCCATTCGCCCTCCGCGCGGACCCCTTCGAGCGCCGTCAAGGCATAGGATGTGCCGCGCGTCGCAATCGGACGCTTTGTGTCGTACGTCCAGAGCGCTCCATCGGCCACGCCGCGGCTCTCCAGCTCGCAGAGCAGCCACGAGGTCCACTTCGCGTCGCGCGCCAGGCGGTCCTGGTTGCGCATCACGACGCGGATCTGTCCGTGCTTCTCCTCGGCTATGCGCATCAGGCCCTGCAAGTCGGACCGATTTCGGATCTCCGCTCCGCTTTCGCCTCGTGCCACCAACTCGATCGTCGGGTCGCTTGCCCAGCCCTTCTCGCGGAGAAAGTCGAGCGCAAAGCGTCGTTGCGTCTCGATTGAATCGGACTCCTGGTTGTCCTTGCTCAATCGAAGAAGCAAAACATTGGTATAGACATGCGCTGCGACGACCGACGCCTCGCCCTGTTTGGTGACCGATGCTTTCAGGAGTCTCTTTGTGTGTCGCATTGTCGTAGTTCCCGAATCGTATTCTCAGAAGAATGGCGACGGATGATGCGGAGAGAGTACGTCAGAATGACGTGTTCGCCTACCGATTTGATGACCGATCAAGCTCTGCGAGCAGCGCGTCTGCGAGCGCATCGGCCAAGCGTTCGCGAGCCGCCGCGTCCAAGCTGGGCGCCGGCAGGTCCGACGCACGCACGATGAGCGCTGCGACGCCTGCGAACGGCGAGGCCAGCGCCGCGAGCGCCAGCACCACCTCTCCGCGATGCAAGGGGACTGCCCAGCTTCGGGGCATGGCGCGTCCATCGGTCGTGTGGATCGCGACCAGTCGCACCCGTCGCGCCACGATCGCCGCCCGCAGGTCGATGCTTAGGTGTCGCAGGGCCGGGCGAAGCGCCTGCGCGACGGCGACGCTCAGCGTGACCCCCGGAAGCGTCAGCATCGCTATCGCCTACTCGAACGCGGGGCCCGGGGAGCACCCCCGCTCGCCGACTCGGCGCCGTCGCCCTCAATCAGAACCCCAGGGTCCAGCTCATCCACGATGACCACTGCCTCCCAAGCCAGACCGACCGTCGCTGAGCCTGGGGCGGCTGGGACGACTACGCCGGAACCGTCGACGGGGCGCGCAACGCCTCTCGTACGGCGGCAAGGCTGTGCTCGCCCTCTGCCAGCAGTCGCAGGCGACCCAGTGGCAGCCGCAGGGCGCTCCCCACGCTTACGTCGACTCCCCGGACCCTCAAGCCCGGCGAGCGAGTTTGCAGCCCGGTTCGCGGGAGCAACGAGAGCACGCCGCGACTCGATCGCTTCGCTACAGCCGGAAACCACGGTTGCACGGCTCCGACAAAGGGATCCCTTCATGTCCTCCCTCGCAAGGCAAGCAAGCGCTCTCGAGCCGGCCGACCCGACGGGCCCCGGAGCGGTTTGAGACCGCGGAGAGTGCGTCCGCTTC
>JBEKGQ010000969.1:0-2733 GCA_050012715.1 Polyangiaceae bacterium | reverse complement strand
CGTATTCCTCAGCGCGATCCCCTGCAGAATCGGGTCCCCCAGCCCCCCCGCCCCGACGAGCGCCGCGATCGTCGCCGTCCCCACCGCGATCACCGCGCTCGTCCTCACTCCCCCGAGAATCGATGGCGACGCCAGCGGCAGCTCCACCCGCAAAAGCCGGTACCCCGACGGCAGCCCCAGCGCCGCCGCCGCCTCCGCGAGCGGCCCCGGGATCGACGTCAGCCCGGTGCACGTCCCCTGCACGATCGGCAGCAGCCCGTAGAGAAACAGCGCCACCCCCGCCGGGACCACCCCGATGCCGAGCACCGGGATCAGCAGCGCGAGCAGCGCCAGCGACGGCACCGTCTGCAGCACCCCCGTCACGCCCAGAACCAGCCCCGCGAGCCGCTTTTGCCGCGCCGCCAGGATCCCCAGCGGGATCCCCACGAGCACGCACGCCGCGAGCGACGCCCCGACGAGCGCCAGGTGCCGCACCAGCGCCGCCCCCACCACGCCCGCCAGCGACGGCGCCCCCGTGTCGTCCAGCGGCGGCGCGTCGGACCCCAGCGCGTCGCGCACGAGCCCCGCGCCCGCTTCGCGCGTGCTCCGCCCCTCGGTCACCGCGGCGTTCGCCCGCGCCATCGCGCTCCGGTCCACGCGGCCGACGAGCCGGCGCATCGCCGCGAAGGCCGCCGGCGCGCGCGTCTCGAGGTCGAGCCGGTAGACGACCACCGCCTCGTAGCGCGGGAAGAACCCGCGGTCGTCGTCGAGGATGCGAAGCCCGAGGCGGTCGATCTCCGGGTCCGTCGTGTACGCGTCGACGAGGTCCGCGTGCCCGGCGGCGAGCGCCTCGAAGGCGAGGTGGTGCTCGACGCCGCGCACCTCGGCGAAGTCGAGCCCGTAGCGCGCCCGCAGCCCGGGCCAGCCGTCCGCGCGCCCGAGGAACTCGTGGCTGAAGACGGCATGGAGCTCCGGGTGCCTCGTCGCATCCGAGATGGTCGAGAGCCCGTCGCGCTTCGCGACCGCGCCGGCGACGGCGAGGGCGTAGGAGTCCTCGAACCCGAGCGATCCGGTGATGCCGAGCCCGTCGCGCGCAAGCGCCGCGCGAAGCTCGTCGTTCGTGGCCGCCGGCGCGTGCAGCAGCACCTCCCGCAGCGTCCCCGTGTACTCGGGGTACGCGTCGATGGACCCGCCGCGCAGCGCCTGCGCGACGATCTCCGTCCCCCCGAGGTTCGGCCGATGCTCGACCACCGCGCCGCTCGACCCCCCGAGCAGCGCGAGCGCCTCGCCCAGCACCCACGACTCCGGAAACGCCTTCGACCCCACCACCACGCGCTCGCCCGCGCCCGCGCCCGCGCCCGCGCCCGCGCCCGCGCCCGCGCCCGCGCCCGCGCCCGCGCCCGCGCCCGCGCCCGCGCCCAGTACAGCCGCCATCACCAGCGCCGCCGCCCCCCTCACAGCGCCAGCAGCTCTCTCACGAACTCATCTGCCGGCGCCCTCGTCATCGCCTCGATCGTCCCCCGCTGCGCGATCCGCCCGCCGTGCAGCACGACCGCCTCGTCGGCGAGGAACGCCGCCTCCGCCACGTCGTGCGTCACCAGCATCACCGTCTTCTTCAGCGACCGGAACAGCGCCGACAGCTCCCCCTGCAGCTTGCGGCGCGTCACCGGATCGAGCGCCCCCAGCGGCTCGTCCATCAGGATCACCGCCGGATCCAGGAACAGCGCCCGCATGACCCCCACCCGCTGCCGCTGCCCGCCGCTCAGCTGCACCGGCCAGCGCGAGAGCGCCCCCGCGTCGAGCCCCGTCATCGCGCCGAGCTCCTCGACGCGCTTCTTCATGCGCGCCTCGTCCCACCCGAGGTAGCGGGCGACGAGCGTGACGTTGCGCTCGGCGGTCAGGTGCGGAAAGAGCCCGCCGTCCTGCACGACGTACCCGATGCGCCGGCGCACCGCGAGCTTGTTCGCGTCGCCCATCACCTCGCCCGCGATCGTCACGCTCCCCCGGTCGGGCTTCACCAGGCCGAGCACGACGCGCAGCAGCGTCGACTTGCCGCCGCCGCTCGGGCCGACGACCGCCACCCGCGCGCCGTCGGGGATCGCGAGCGACAGCGGCCCGAGAACGTGGCGCCCCTCGTACGACTTCTCGACCGCGTCGATCGCGATCACGGGCCCACGCGCCCGGACCCCGGCTCGCCCTTGCCGGCCCGATCGAGGGCGCGCCTCGCCTCGGCGACGAAGAGGTAGCACTCGAGCGTCTCGCGGAGCGTCGGCTCCCGCTTGACGCGACTGCCGCGCGCGATGGTGCGGAAGGCCATGTACCGCGGCCCGTCGAGGCCGAGCAGCGCCACGACGATGACCGGGTCGCGCGGGCTCGGCTGCCCGCCCAGCATGACCGAGCCCGTCGCCAGGACGCGCGAGAGCAGGTCCTCGCACGCCACGATGGCGCCGGCGAGGTCGCGCCGCGCGATGAGCTGCTCGACGACGCGCACCCCCTCGCGATCGCCCGAGGGCCACAGCTCGGCGAGGGAGAACGCCCCCGCGGGGCTGCTGCTGCTGCTGACCGGCGCCGAGGTGGGCGCCGGCAGCGCGGCGGACGGGGAGGTCTGCGGCGTGGGCGGCTCGGGGACGGACGTGGGTCCCCCGGGGGAGCTCGCCGGGGCGCTGCGCGGGCGGGCCGGCTGCGAGTCGGCGAGGCCCTTGATGGCGTCGGCGAGGCCGACCTCCTCGGCGTCGATGAAGACCGGCGTCTCCT
>JBEKGQ010000968.1:0-2736 GCA_050012715.1 Polyangiaceae bacterium | reverse complement strand
CTTCATCGTGAGCCTTCCCGCGCCAACCGCCCCGCATGATTCCGAGCATCCTTATCGTTGACGACGACCGGGTCGTGCGCGAGTCGCTCGCCACCACCCTCGTCGAAGCCGGTTACCGGACCGAGATGGCCGATGGCGTTCGCGCGGCGCGAGCGGCCGTGGAGTCCGCGACGTTCGACGCCGTGCTGCTCGACATTCGCCTGCGAGACGGGGACGGCTTGTCTCTGTTGGCGGATCTTCGACGGGACCACGGTCACCTGCCCGTCATCATGGCGACGGCCTACGGCGATAGCGATCGCACGATCGCAGCCATGAAGGGCGGAGCGTTCGAGTACGTCACGAAGCCGTTCGACCTCCCCAAGCTGCTGGACGCGATCCGCCGGGCCGTGCATTCCCCCGCGCGCGCTCGTCTGCCGGAACCGTCACCGGAGGGCGTCGCCCTCGTTGGATCGAGCGCGACCATGCTCGACGTCTGGAAGGCCATCGGGCGCGCCGCGGCGAGCAACGTCCCCGTGCTCGTCACGGGCGAGAGCGGCGTTGGCAAGGAACTCGTCGCGCGCGCCATCCACTCCAACAGTGAGCGTGCGGCCGGTCCCTTCGTACCCGTGAACATCGCTGCACTGGCTCCCGCGCTCGTCGAGAGCGAGCTGTTCGGCCACGAGAAGGGGGCGTTCACCGGAGCCGTGGCGAAGCGCGAAGGGCGGTTCGAGCTCGCGTCGCGGGGAACGCTTTTTCTCGACGAGATCGGAGACCTTGATCTCGCGATGCAAACCAAGCTCTTGCGAGTCCTCGAGGACGGCTCATTCGAGCGAGTCGGCAGCCAGGTGGCCCTGCGGTCGGAGGCACGCATCATCGCGGCGACCTCCAAGCCGGTCCTTCCAGGGTCACCCGGGGTGACCTTGCGTGAGGACCTTTTCTATCGCATCGGCGTGGTCAGGCTGGAGATCCCGCCGCTGCGGGAGCGGCGCAGCGACATCCCGCTCCTCGTCGAGTCCTTCCTTCGGGGCATCAAGAGTCCGCGCCGCGCAGTTTCGGAGGAGGCCATGGACAGACTGATGGGACATCCGTGGCCCGGGAACGTGCGCGAGCTGCGTCACGTGCTCGAGCGCGCCTGCGTCATGTCCTCCGCAGAGGTCCTCGACGTCGAGGACTTCGACTTTGGCCCGGGTTCGGAGTCCTCTCCCGCGCCCGCCAGCGATCTGGACCTCCGAAGGAACCTCGAAGTCGTCGAGCGGCACCTCATTCAACAGGCGCTCGATCGCGCGCAAGGGAATCGCGCCGAGGCGGCCCGCTTGCTCGGGATCCGTCGCGCTCTTCTCTACGCGCGGATGAAGGCTCTGGGATGGGTCATCGATGCCGACAGGCGGAGCTGAGCGGCGGGATCGCAGCTCTTGTACGCTTTTCGAACACGTGTACCACGGCCTCGACGGTGCGCGATCTGCCCTGGTCTGAACTGGTACGTCGCTTGAAGAGGCGCCATTGGATGCCTCCGGCGATCACTTCGGCATCACCGTCGTGGCGGACTCTGCGTGGTCTCGACGGGCTCAACTTCCTGCTCGCCGACGTGCAGACGGGTGTGGGACCGTTCGTGGCGATCTACCTCGCCGGCTACGGGTGGAACGAAGAGCGCGTGGGTCTCGCTCTCACCGTCGGCGGGATCGCCGGCATCCTCGCGCAGACACCGGCGGGCGCGGTAGTCGACTCCCTCCGGTCGAAACGGGCCCTGGTCGGTGTAGCCGTGGCCGCGCTCGCTGCGGGAGCGCTGCTGATCGCGCTGCGTCCGTCGTTCTGGCCCGTCATGGGCGCCCAGGTCTTCATCGGGAGCACCTCCAGCGTCCTTGTCCCGGCCATCTGCGCGATGTCCCTCGGTATCGTCGGACGCGCGGCATTCGACGCGCGCCAAGGTCGCAATCAGACGTTCAACTCGGGCGGCAACGTGACCGCCGCCGTGTCGATGGGGCTCCTCGGCTACCTCGTGTCCAACCGCAGCATCTTCTTCTTCGTCGCGGCCCTCTCTGTTCCCACGATTCTCGTGCTGCTCCTGATCCGACCTGCCGAGATCGACCACGAGCTGGCTCGCGGCGCGAGTGACGGAGACAAGGGCGGCCAGCCAGATAGCGTCTGGGTGCTCTTCAAGGACCGTCCGCTGGTCATCTTCCTCGTCTGCGCCGTCATGTTCCACTTCGCGAACGCCGCAATGCTGCCGCTGCTCGGCGAGATGCTGGCCAAGGGGCGCGGTCGCGCCTCGATGCTCTTCATGTCGGCCTGCGTGGTGACCACGCAGCTCGTCATCACGCTGATCTCCTCCTGGTCAGGACGGAGGGCAGGAACGTGGGGTCGGAAACCACTGCTGCTGATCGCGTTCGGCGTACTGCCCGTGCGAGGGGTTCTCTACACCCTTACCTCGAACACGGCGCTCCTCGTGACCATCCAGATCCTCGACGGCGTGGGGGCGGGGATCTTCGGCGTCGTGTCGGTGCTCGTGATCGCCGACCTCACGCGCGGAACCGGCAGGTTCAACCTCACGCTCGGCGCCATCACCACCGCGGTCGGCATTGGCGCGGCCCTGAGCCAGGCCATCGCCGGCAGCATCGTTCACCGCCTGGGATCCAATGCCGGCTTCCTCTTCCTGGCAGGGGTGGCGTCGGCCGCGTTCGCCATCCTCCATTTCTTCATGCCCGAGACGCGTGGCTCACGCCCAGCTACGGAATAACGGACACCTTGCTCGCAGCCATC
>JBEKGQ010000967.1:0-2736 GCA_050012715.1 Polyangiaceae bacterium | reverse complement strand
GCAGCGCGACATCGCACGCGACCATCGCGCCCTGCGAGAAGCCTCCGATGACGACCTTCGACGGCTTCAGCCGGTCGCCGAGCTCGTCGAGCATCTTCACCACCTGCGCGTGCGCCTCGCTCATCCCCGGAGGGACCTCGCGCGCGAGCTCGTCCCGCTTGCCGCGCTCGCGGGCGGTGATCATCCGCTCGACGTCGATCATCCACCAGGCGCGCCCGCCGAAGCCCATGCCCTCGAGCTCCAGCGGAGCCGCTGGGAAGGCCCAGCGCGTTCCGGCCGGGGCGTCGATGACGCGCCAGAGCGAGGCCAGGTCGTCCCCCGGCGCGCCGAACCCGTGGAGGAGCACGACCAGCGGTCCGTCGCCCCCTCCCTCGCGATCCGAGCCGCCCGCGAGCAGCACGTTCAGGTCCCCGGCTTCGACGCGTCTCAATCGTCACTCCTTCCGCCGGCCAGGTGCCAGCGCACGTTGAGCCCCACCGGGCCGGATTCGAACCAGGGGGTCGCGAGACCGCAGCTCGTGCACACGAATCGATACGCCCCCGCCGCTCCGTCGACGGCGAGGGCGAGGCCTCCGTCGTCGACCGGGCAGTGGACCATCGCCCCGCCGCGGAAGCGCGTCCATACGTCGCTGACCTCCGCCGCCGTGCTGAGCGGAGCGGGCGGCTCGGGCAGCCTCGTATCGGTCATCTCTCCGTCCAATACCGTTGTTTGGCGGGGCCGACCACCTCCGTTCGGGGGCGTCGCTCGGTCAGTAGGCCAGACGGACGACGACGCTCTCGCTTCGGTCGACGACGAGCACGTCACCCGGGCCGAGCTCCGCGATTCCGGTCGGGTGCCCCAGGGAGGGCTCGACGCTCCCCGTCCGGAGCCCCGGGCCCGCGGGCAGCAGGCGGGTCGCCCCCCCGGTCGCGAGGGAGAGGCGGTCGACGGACGTTCGATCGAGCACGAGCAGCCCGTCCCCGTCCACCGCGGCGAGGGCGGTCGGGCGATCGAAGTGGGCGCCGGCAACGGTCTTCACCTCGCCCGTCGTCGCGTCGACGCGACGCACGAGGCCGTCCTCGCGATCGGCCACGAAGAGGGCGCCGTCGACGAAGGCGAGGCCCGCCGGCGACGAGAAGCGGGCCGCCCGCCCGACCCCGTCGGCGGAGCCGCGCGCGAAGGCCTCCCCCGCGAGGGTGGACACCGTGCCGGCCTGGAGATCGATCCGCCGGACGGTGTGCGCCGACGCATCGGCGACGAAGAGCGACCCGCGGCCGAACGCGAGCCCGGCCGGATCGCAGAAGGTCGCCTCCGCGAGGGCTCCGTCGTCGCTGCCGCAGAGCGACGGCGTGCCGGCGACGGTGGCCACCTCGCCGGTCGCGATGCGAACGGCGCGGACGGCGTGGTTGTCGGGGTCGGCGACGAACAGCGTCCCCCGGCCGTCGCCCGCGATGGCGGTCAGCACACCGAAGCGCGCGTCGAGGCCCCACGCATCGAAGAACCCGTGGTCGTGGGGGCTGCCGGCGAAGATCGTCGTCTTGCCCGTCGCGAGGTCGATCCGGTGGAGCGACCACGAGCGCCCGCCGGCGACGAACGCGGCTCCGTCGGCCGCCGAGACCGCGATGCCCTCGGGCTTCAGTAGGTCGCCCCGCTCGACCGACGTCGTGTCGAAGAGGTGCTCGCCCACGCCGGCCGCGGTGCGCACCATGGCGTCCGCCAGCGACACGGCGCGAAGCACGCCGTCGTCGCCGACGTAGACGGCGTCGCCCACCTGCAACGCGGACTGCGGGTCGCGGAAGAGCGCATACACGCCCTGGCCGTCGCGGTAGCCCAGGCCGTTCGCGATCGAGCCGGCGACCGTCGTCACCTCGAGGGTGGCCCGGTCGATGCGCCGGAGCTGCGCGTTGCCGCGGTCGGCCACGAAGAGGGCGTCGCGCGTGCAGTCGAGCCCCCGCGGGGTGCGGAAGCGCGCCGCGCGGCCCGGCCCGTTGGCGGCGCCGGCGTAGCCGAACCGGTTCGACCCCGCGAGCAGCGTGGCGTCGCCCGTCCTCAGGTCGAGGCGGAACACCGCCTCCTGGAGGCTCTCCGTCATGAAGAGCGAGTCGCCGTCGCCGCAGAGGCCCCACGGCTGCATGAAGCCCGCGGCCAGCGTGCTCACCAGGCCCCCCGCGATCTCGACCCGCTGGACGCGGCGATTGCCGACGTCGGCCACGTAGAGCACGCCGCGGAGGAAGGCGAGGCCGGCGGGCGAGTCGAGGAGCGCGTGAGCGACGTCGCCCTGGGCGTCGCCGCGGACCCCGGGCTGGCCGACGAACGCCGCGAGCGCGTTCGTCCGCAGGTCGAAGGCGTAGACGGCGTGCGCGGAGCGATCGGAGGCGTAGATCCGGTTGGCGCCGTCGTACGCGACGCCGTAGGGAAGGCTCGGCACGCCTGGCTCCACCTGCGGGAACCGGGCGAGCGTCGTCACCCGCCCGGTCGCCGGCTCGAAGCGACGGAGCGTGCCGTTGCCCTCGTCCGCGAAGACGATCGCGTCGCCGACGCGGGCCATGCCCGCGACCTGGCCGATGCGCGCCTGGGTCCCGGTGCCGTCGAGGTCACCGCGGCCGCCCGGCGTACCCGCCAGCGAGAGGACCGCGGGGCGCGCTCCGGCGTCGACGGGCCCGACGAGGGTCCCCGCCTCGGGCGCCGGGCCGGGCGCGTAGACGAACCCCGCGTCGCTGGCGCGGCGGCGTTCGTCGTCAGCCAGCCGCTGTTCCG
>JBEKGQ010000966.1:0-2742 GCA_050012715.1 Polyangiaceae bacterium | reverse complement strand
ACAGGAGGAAACGGTGAGCAACAACGCAGCAAGCGCGGAAGCAGCGCTCTCCGAGGTTTCTTTCGCGGCCCTCTTGGAGGGATACGCCCTCCTGGTTGCCCACGTAGAACGCTTTCCGGAGGCGCGGGGAGCGATCGCCACAACGTGTTCGCGGCTGGACCGTGAAGGACAGCGCGTACTGCAGGCCGCCGTTGGCAGAGAGGACGTCGCCGTTCTTGGTCGGTTCGGCGAAGCGGTGATGAAGGCGAAGGCGTTTCTTGCCACGCTTAGGCCGGACCGTAGCGCGGAGGATGCGGAGGACCGCTTGGCGGCTGTGGAACCGTCTGCGGCGAGCATCACGCCGGGTGGGCACGACGTGGTGACGTCTCCTCGTGCTGATATCGCCCCGGCGAGGGCGCCGCTAGCACGCGCTCCCATCGCTCCAGGCATTGTGCCGGTCGAGGCAGCCCCCGTTGCACCCCTCGCTGAGCCTCGCCTATCTCTCCAGCAGTACGCCAGCCTACGCGCGGAGTGCGTTGGTCATCCAGAGGGCGTCGCCGCCGTGCGCGCGCGCTACGGCCTGGACGAGCTTGCCGACGACGCTGAGACCGAGGCATGGGGCAGCAGGTTCGCCCGCGACTCCGCACTCTTCGACACGTACAAGGCCATGTTCCAGCGCTACCGGGCGATGGGATCAACGAAGCCTCCGTCCGCCCCTCCGCCTCCCTTCTCAGCGCCCCCCGCGGCGCTGCGGTCCTTTCCCGGGATTTCGGTGCGTACGCCGGTGCCTAGCCGAGCACCATCGGCTCCCCCACCCTCGATGCCGTCGGCTCAGGCTTCGGTAAGGCCTCCATCATCGACACATGCACCGTCGTCCCGGTGGCCGTCGCTGCCGTTGGAGTACGACGGCTCCGAGGTAGTGCCCACCGCAGCGCTGAACCGAGTGCTCACGCTGGGGGAGCACGCTACGATGGCTGCCGAGCTCCTCTTCCTCCCCGAGGAAACGGTCTACGAGAAGTACGATCTCGGTGATGCGACGGTTCGCGCCCATGTTCTCAACATCTGCGAGAAGCGCATCGAGGATCCCACCGCCCTCGAGACCTGGAAGCGCTTGCACGACGTCGCGCTGAAAGCGCTGCGTTCAGCGCGGAAATGACTCGGGGCTCGGGGCACGATGCGCGCAGCGCGCGTTGAGACGGGCGGACCAATGCCGGAGACGTGTCGAGCCAATGTAGAGGTGGCGAAGACTTCGCCACCTGCCGAGCGTTTCGCCAGCCCGATGTGGCGGCTCGTTGGCCTCCGTCCGCGAAACAGCCGCCGACCTCGCGGCACAGCGCCTGCTACGAGGCCAAGCGCATGCGCTTCTCGCCCTTGACTCCGTCGGAGCCATCAAACGCCGCCCCCGAGGCGTCTTGGATGGTCCGAGACGGCATGGGCGAGCGGCTTGTCATCGAGCTGGCCCAGGGTCCTGCCGACACTCGCGCCGCATCGCTTCAGCATGTGCGCGTGCTGGTCTGGGCTGTGCGGTCCCGTGACGAAGCGACCCGGCGAACAATCCTGGAGATCTATCGACGCCTTCGAGGCGCCGGACGGCCGCATGACCACATGGCGACGGTCGACGCGCTGCTCTGGGAGGAGATCGGTCGGGAGCTCGTCCTTGCGGTTCGAGCGGGCCGCCTGGTCGCGAGGCGCATCGAGGATCGGATCCTGGTTGTGGAGCGCGAGGCGACCGACGAACGCGCGCTCGGGCCCGACTCCGCCCCGTCGAAACACGCCTACAAGGTGCTGGTGGTCGACGACACGGGGGCGCCTGTCGCCGGCGCGCAGCTCACCGTCGACATCGCGGGCGACAAGCAGGATACGACCACGGACGGCTCAGGAAGGATCAGCGTAGAGAAGTCGGTCTCCGACACCGCCACCGTCACGCTGAACAACCGGGAGGAGCTCGTCGACAAGCTGTGGCCCCAGTGGGCCAAGCCCCTCGCGGACAAGCCACCGCCGGGAGACCAGATCACGCAGGCCGTGATCACCAGCCAGCTCATCGCGCCATTGAAGGCGCCGGCGGACTGGCTTGTCACGCTCGTGCTCACGCGACCGCCCATCTGGCGCGTCCGCATGGTCGGGATGGTCTTCGATGGGGACAAGTGCTTCCTGCTCCCGCAGGCGCTCGATGGCATCAGGTCGGTGGTCGCGATGCACCGGGCGCATCCCGCAGCGAAGGTGCTCATCGTGGGGCACGAGGGTGGGGACGAGGTCCAGGGCTCGGTCGACCTCGCACTCGGGCGAGCGAAGATCCTGGCGGACTACCTCACGAGCAAGCCGGACGACTGGATGACGTGGTTTGCCTCCGACAAGCCGGACCGGCAACGGTGGGGCGTGCGCGAGGTGCAGCTGATGCTCTCGGCGCTCACGGGTCCCGGGGGCCAACCGCTGTACGATGGCAGCTCCCCCGGCGTGATGGACGGGAGAACGGTGTCGGCGCTGAAGGCGTTCCAAGCAGCGAACGGCCTGACAGCGGACGGCAAGCCGGGCTCGGACACGCGCAAGGCGCTCGTGAACAGGTACATGGCCATCGAGGACACGTCGCTCGCGGCCGGGGTCACGCCGGTCGCGCATGGCTGCACCGGGCACGAGGACGACACGATCACGCAGGACGGGCTTCAGCCGGACGACAGACGGCTTGAGGTGCTGTTCTTCGACACGGACATCAGGCCGGCGCCGTCGGGCGATACATCGGACGGCGGCTCTCCGGAGTACCCTGCG
>JBEKGQ010000965.1:0-2745 GCA_050012715.1 Polyangiaceae bacterium | reverse complement strand
TCCTCCATCGAGAACGGGTCGAACGCGAGCGCATACGGACCGGCGCCGGTGTAGATGAGCGCCTCCGGCGTCGCGGCCGGGTTTCCGAGCTCGTTCGGGTCGAAGACGAAGATGGTGCTCGTGTCGAAGCAGACGACGAAGAGCCGCAGCACGTAGTGAGGCAACTGGTCGGACGGGAACGTCATCACCACGGGCGCGAGGTAGAGCTTCGACGGGCCCGCCGTGAGGCCGACGTTGCTCGTGAAGATGAGCGCGTCGGCGTCGTAGGTGCCGTCGTCGCTGCTCGACGTGAGGCCGATCTGGCCGACGACGATGCTCGGCGGCGTCCGATTCGCGATGAAAACGCGCGCCGGGTACTGCTCGGCGCATTGCATCTTGCCGGCGGCGGTCGTCTGCATCGCCTCGCACGCCAGGCGCTGCGAGGGGTCGATCGCGACGCCGCGCGCGTCGGAGCCGCCCGCGTTCGTGTTGATGGTGTACGCGCGCTCCTTCTCGAGGAAGGGCCGCGGAAGGGACGCACCCTGGTCGTCGTAGTACCGGAGGAGGTCGACCTCGGTCGAGCCGCGGTTCACCTGCAGGAACGCCTGGCGGACGCAGGGCTGCTGATCGCCGACGTCCTCGCACCGGACGACGATGTTGGGGTCGTGCGGAACGGCCGCCACCGACACCCCGCCGTTGGGCATCCCGTCGACCACGAACTGCATCGCGGGCGGCACGGTGGCGATCCCCGGCAGAAAGCCCGTCGTCATCACGGACGTCTGCGTCTCCGTCTCGCTGGTCACGACCATCGCGGTGCCGTCCTGCGACTGCCCGAGGCCGAACGGCTCGCCCGGCAACGTGAGCTCGCGCGTGTCGCCGGGCTGGTTGATGTCGTTGCCCGTCGCGTGGGCGGCATCGCAGCGATCGTCGACCCGGGGACCGCAGCACAGGGTGAACGGCGACTGCGCCGCGGTGCCGGGATTGGCGCACTGCGCCTGGTCCACGTCCTCGTTCGGCGGCTGGCTCGGATCGTCGACTCCGACGTCGGCCCACGTCACCGTGGCGTTGCCGGAGACGGGCGCGAGGAGCCGAGTCCCGGCGGCGACGGCCCCGGTGCTGGCAGCGACGGCCGCCGAGACGCCGAAGGTCGACGTCTGCAGGTCGGTCGCGAACGCGCCGACGATCGCCGAGTCGCGCACGTACTCGGTCGAATCGACGGCCGGCGCGCACGCCTCGCCGAGCAGCAACCCCTCGCCCGACAGATCGTTGGTCGGCGGCGGCGGGTTGTAGGGGCAGTTGGGCAGCCAGGTGTCGATGAAGGGGATCCCCGGCGGGGGCGTGTTGGAACCGGAGAGGTTGTCCTGGATGAGCGAGACCGTGTCCTGCCGGATCTGGAAGAGGTCGTAGCTCTGCAGCGTCCCGCCGTTCCACTGCAGGTCGAAGTCGGAGTTGATGGCGTAGAGGACGTTCCCTCCCGGCGACACGGCGAGGCCCGTCGGGAAGTAGAAGGTGTTCGTGGGCGGAGCCGTCCCGCCGCCCGCGTCGTAGCAGGCGGGGATCACCGCGGAGACCAACGCGGCGCCCAGCGCGAGGCGCGCCGCCCGCAAGAGAAGCGTCATGACGCGCCGAGCCTAGTCAGCGCGAGCGTGAGTGTCGAGCGTCGCTCTCACCCCATCAGGTCGATGATGATGACGCCACGCTCCGCGCTCTCGTCCGGGGCCTGGGGGGCCCGGGGCACAGGACGGTCGACCGGCAGCTCGAGCTGCGGCTGCTCGTGCCGCGCCCGCTCCTGCTCTTCCCTCTGGCGGATCTGCTCGATGATGAACGGAGGCAGCATGAGAGACCTCCTCGACGATAAGCGACAACCCTCGCCCTATCGCTTGCAAAAGTAGCAACGCAAGTGCCAGGGTCAAGGTTTCATCGGTCAGGGACCCCCCTTCGGATGACGCGCCTCGCCACGACACTGGCCCTCGCCCTGGCCCTCCTTCTCGCGGCGGGGGTCGCCGTGGCTGCGCCCTTCGATCCCAAGGGCGACGACTGGGAGGGCCTATCGCAGTTCGTGCGGATGGCCGAAGCCGAGCTCGGTCCGGGGCGAGTCGTCGTCACCTCCACGCTGAACCTCCACGATCTGCGGCGCGAAGACGGCGTCATCCTCATCCACCCGGAGCACTTCGTCGACTCGGACGAGCTCTCGGTGTTCATGCGCGCCGGGGGGCGCCTCGTGCTCCTCGACGACTACGGGGAGGGTGACGGCCTCCTCGCCCGCTTCGGGATCCGGCGAGTGCCGCTGCCGACGCGGCCGGCGGAGATGCTCCGGGGCAACCCATCGCTCGCCATCGCCGAGCCCGCGAGCGCGCACCCGGCGGTGCGCGACATCTCGCGGGTCGTGACCAACCACGCCACGGGCCTCGAGCATCCCGCGCTCTCGCCGGTGCTGGTCGTGCGGGGCGAAGGCGAGCCCGACGTGCTCCTCGCCGTGGCGGGCGCCGTCGGTCAGGGGCGGCTCCTCGCCCTGGGCGACGCATCGGTCGGCATCAACGCGATGCTGCGCTACCCGGGAAACCGGATGCTGTGCGCGTCGCTCGTGCGCTACGTGACCGAGGACGACGCGTGGGGCCGACGCGGGGGCAAGCTCTACATCCTCGCGAACGACTTCGAGACGACGGGGACGTTCGGCAACGACTCGGCGATCGAGGGCGCCTGGGGGAACTTGCGACGGTCGCTCACCGACGCGCTCGAGATGTTGCGGCACGACGGCATGCCGTC
>JBEKGQ010000964.1:0-2746 GCA_050012715.1 Polyangiaceae bacterium | reverse complement strand
CGGCCCGACAGCCCGACCGTTATCAGCGCGCCCGGAAACGCCTGGTCGATGCGCAGGTACTGCCCACAGGTGTAGAGGTGGCTCTTCAACGTCGGAACGCCCAGGTCGGAGCTTGATCTTGGACTGCGCGCAACCGTCACCTGCTCGGCGGCGGGCGGTTCGAGACTCCGCTGGCTGCCGACAACCTGGACAGCGTATAGGCGTTGAGAGGGCTGGAGTGTCCCTTTGACGGGGAACAGTTGGTCGCCGGTCGCAATCGGCGTTGCAGTTCCTTGGGCGACGATTTGGTTCCCCTGAAAGACGAAGACTCTCGCGCCATTCAGTTGGCCTCGTACGCGGATCTGCTTGCTGAAGGTACTGACGGCCGGCGAAATGGACGGGGCGAGGAGGGGCATGCTGAGGGGCTCAACAGAGGGCTCGTGGCGGCGCTCCGGAAGCCTGCAGGGTACGACCGACGATGACGGTCGTCTGTCGCGTTATGCTCGAGCACGTCGACTTGGTGCGGCGCGCGCACCGGCCACCGCCCCTGGCGCAACGGGACCGCGCCATCGGGTCAATGGTCCGGGTCAAGATTCTCTCCACGTAGATAGAATACATGCTCGTCTCGACGTAACCATTCATTTGGTCCGACGTCACTTGATCTCCGACGCGTCCTGCGCTGTCCTTCGAGGCCACCCGTCGCAGGCCTGGGGGCAAGCCATGAGTGATGACGACAAGAGACTCGCCGAGGCTGAGCGCGCACTGTGCGCCTACTACGACGCTACGCTTTCCGAGCACCAGCGCGGCGAGCTGCGCGTGCTCTATGCGATCGCGGCCGTGCTCGACGAGCACCGCGCCCTGGCGGCGGATGACCTGCGCCGGTCGCTCGAGCGATGCGGCGGGCGGCTCGGAAAGAACCGAACGACGCTGCTCCGCTACTCCTTCGTTCACCGACGAATCGCGCCTTCCGAATTCAGTGAGCTCATCGGTCTTTCCAACGCGAGAGGGTACCCGGCGACCTTCTGGGATCTGGTGGATGCGGCGAAACTCCGGCGCCCCGACCGCCGCGCGTACATCGAGGAGCGCCTCGGTCTCGGGACTCGTCCGTCGCTAGCACAAGACGGCCGTCAACCCTCGGGAGGATCAGAGGACGACGGGCCGTAGGGTAGCGTCGATGGGCACTCGGGGTAGCCAACGTGGAACGGGGGGCTGGGCCAAGGTTCGCTCGATCGAACGTGTTCGTGGGCACAGAGGATCGGCCGCGAGCGCCGCGCCGACGACCCGTCGAAGAGCCTCGTCGTGGCTGCCTAGGGCGACCAACGTTCGCGCCAGCGCCCTGTTGAGAAACGGGTCGTCTGGACTGGCAGCCGTCGCCCTCTCAAGGACCGCCAAAGCCGCCGCGGCCTGGCCGGATGCAAGGTGCTCGACGACACGCACGAGGGCACCCGCGACCGCGGACCCGAGCGTAACGTCCACATGGCGCCGAACCACGGCCAGCTCGGTCGCCTTGCCCTGTTCGGCCAAAGACTCGGCCAGTGTGACCCAAGCCTGTCCGTAGCTCGGTCGCGTCTCGATGACGATGCGCGCCTGAGTCTCCGCGAGATCGGGGCGACCTCGTTCGAGCAGCACTTCCGCCAGCAGGTGCCGCGCTCGAAAGGCGGCGATGGACCTATCCGCGGCCACGCTCGCGCCGTGTTCCTCGCCGACGAGCAGCTGCGCGCGAAGGCACACCTCCGCCTCGTCGAGCTGTCCGAGCGCGGTGAGGAGCGAGGCCTCCTGAAACTGGAGCTTGGCGTCCCTCGCGAACTCGGCGAGGCCCCCGCGAACGGCATCGAGCGCGTCCAGTAGGCGGCCCTCCATGACCCATGCTTCTGCGGTAAGCGCAGCGACCTGCCGTCCGATCTCACGGTCGGGTCCAATCGGGAGGCAGAGGTTCAAGGCGACCAGCGCTTCGGCGGCCCGGTCCAGTCCGATCAGAGTCCCCGCGCGCGCGAGGAGAGAGTAGACGTTGGATGTGCCCTCGTCGATCTCGAGATCGAGGAGGCGCAGGTTTCTCTCGAGCTTGGCGCGGCGGTTGCTGCGGCGCGTGTACCCGACGTGCACGATGCCGGCGCCGAGCCGTCGTAGCGATCCGCCGCTCGCCAGGATGGGGCGCGCGATCTGCTCGTGGACGCGCCCTGTCCAGCGGATGTCTGGGCGTCGCCGGAAGAGCCGCACGTGGGGGACGTGGAACATCGGACCGCCGTCCGGGCCGGGGCAGATGACGTCCATCAGGTAGCCGACGTTATCGTCAGGCAGAGCGCGGACGGCATCCCTCAAGGTCTGGAACGCGGCTGCGGGTAGACGGTCATCCGCGTCCATCCAGAAGATCCAATCGCCGAGGGCACGCGCGATCGACTCGTTCCTGGCCGCGGCGAAGTCGTCCACCCACGGAAACTCGAACACTCGTGCCCCGGCGCGCCGGGCCAGCTCCGTGGTGTCGTCGGACGAACCAGTGTCTACGACCACGATCTCGTCGACCAGCCCGGCGACGGACCCCAGGCATTCCGCCAGATTCGCGGATTCGTCGCGAACGATCATGCACAGCGATACGGACACGCGTCAGGCATAACCCCTGCACACGATATCGCCCAGAGGCGCCCGTCGGTGCCGAACACTTGGTGCGCCCATCGCACCAAGTGAACCGCGACGAACAGCCTCGAGTGACCGCAGTGCCTTCGAGGGATAGGGTCTACGCCCTCGGTCACATGGTCGCATCTCGTCGAGA
>JBEKGQ010000963.1:0-2749 GCA_050012715.1 Polyangiaceae bacterium | reverse complement strand
GATGTCGACGTGGCCCCGCCGGCCCGGGTCGAGGAGTAGCCCACGATGACCTCCTCGCAATCGGCCAACCGATCCGATCCGGCGCTCGCCAACCTGGAGCTCCTCCGCCAGCGCCTCCGAGAGGCGCTCTATGCGAAGAAGGCGCGCTTGCGGGAGCTCGCCGAACTCTGCAAGCGCCAGCGTGCCGAGCTCCGCGCATGGGTGAAGGATCGGCGCGCGTACGCGCTCGCGGAGCTCCAGAACGAGCTTCGGACGGCACGCAGCGCCGCCCAGGCCAACCGGCGCGCGCGCCTACAGGAAGCCCGACGCTCGTCGACATCGGCGGTGGAGCTCGCGCGCGCCGCCGTGGAGATCGAACACGCCCACGCCGCCGAACAGCGCCGCATCACCCGGGCGCACGAGACCAAACGCGTGGCGGTCGACCGGGCCCACGCCCGATCGCTCTCGGAGAACGCGATGTCGCCGGCAACTCTGAAGCGGCTCGCACCCTTGCTCGACAAAGCGCGCGGGATCCGTCCCGCTCCAGGCGAATCGCGGACGGAGGCTCTCTGGCGCTACGCGCACGCGCATCCCGAAGAGCTGCATGCGCTTCTCGAACCGGAAGCCGAGAAGGTGATCGCCAAGACGCGCCGGGAGATCGTCACGGCCGAGGAGACCATCCGTGCGGGTGCCCCCGGGGTCGCGGCGCGCACGCCCCGCGGACGAAAGGCATCTTCCCCCGCCGCCTCGCCTGGGAGGAAGGCGAAGACGTCCCGGCGCCATGCCGCTCCGAGACTACCGTCCCGGGTGGCCTCGTCAGAGACCCCGGAGGCGCCCGTCGTCTCCTCGGCAGAGCCGGAGAAGCACGCGACGAACGAGGCGGCTCCGCCGCCTGCCATCGAGCCGAGCGTGGCGCGTCCTGCGGCGGCTCCTGCGGCGGCTCCTGGCGAGCCCAGCCCCGCTGCGCGCACCGGCCGGCCGCGTCGTCCGCGCGCGCAGCTCGGGCTCGACTTTGAGGCACCCGCGGCGGCGCCGACCGCGCGGCCCGCACTCGACGTCGCATCCATGCCACCACACGCCCCCCCTGCCGTTCCTGCCGCCAGCCCGCCCGTGAAGAGGCCGAATCCGTACGAGCAGAAGAAGTCGGCGCGCATCGAGCGGCAGCGGACGCGTGCCGAAAAACTTCGCGCGGGCGCCAAGGCATCCCACGACCGCGCAAAGTCCATCGGCGACGCGATCCCGATGGGACAGCCCATCCTCATCGGGCACCACTCCCAGAAGCGCCACGAGCGCGACCTCGGCAAGATCGACAAGTCGATGCGCAAGAGCGTGGAGCTGACGCGCGCGGCCGACACGCTCGAGCGGCGTGCTGCCCGCGCCGAGAAGAGCGACGCCGTGTCGAGCGACGACCCCGAGGCTGTCGCGAAGCTCCGGGTAAAACTCACCGAGGTCGACAACGACCGAGGGCGGATGCGCGATGCCAACATTGCCATTCGCGCGGGGGGCGATGTCGCCAGGCGCCTCAAGGGGCTCGGGTTCTCCGAGACGAGGGTGAAGGAGCTGCTCAAGCCCGACCCGATGGGGCGCATTGGCTTCCCCGCCTACGCCCTGCAGAACGCCTCGACTGAGAGCGCGCGGATCAAGGCGCGCATCGCGAACCTCGAAAAGCGTGCCACGTCTCCGGCGCGTGCCCCGGAGACGATCGGCGGCGCGACGATCTCCGAAGCCGAGAACCGCGTCCGCATCGTCTTCCCCTGCGTACCGCCGGAGAGCGTGCGCAACCGAGCTGAAGGGCTCGGGCTTTCACTGGTCACGCTCGATCGGAGCGTGGCAGCGGATGACGAGCAACGCCGCATGGTCGGAGGCCAAGCGGATCCTCACCGCGCACGCGCTGCCGCCCCCCGCCGCCATCGAGACGGCGCCGGCGTCGAGGGGTGCGCGATGAGCGCGGCCTGCGTGCCGGTGACGTTCATAGACCGGCTGCGGAGCGCCGCGCTAATGGGCGCGCGAGAATACGCAGGCCGAACCATCCTCGAGCCGTCGCAGCTCTTCACCAGCCCCTCCGCGCCGTACTACGCGTCACCCTACCGCCTGAAGCTCCACGCCTCGTGGGGAACGGTAACGGCCGGCTTCGACGCGCCGCCATGGCGCCTATGGCAGGACGAGGCAGACCCCGCGTACTTCCAGGATGCATCGAGCTGGTACGCGGCGCCGGCCTACGAGGCCATTCCCGCCCATCCGCAACAGCGCGGCGGGTCGCTTTTGCGAGGGCCGGGCGCCCGGAAGTACCCTCCGCCCGCCCCACCCCCGTCCGGCGCGGCCGCCTGGCAGCGCCAGCGCCTCGTGGCGCTCGCGGCCTCCATGATCGGGTACCCCTACCGGCGCCACCACATCCCCGACTGGCAGCCCGACGCGCGCTGGTACGCCGGACTGGCACTGCCACCGGGCGACCTCGAGTCGCAGTGGATTGGGCAGGGTGTCGACTGCGCCGACTACACATCCTGGCTCTACAACTTCGGCCTCGGCCTCCATCTCGACCCGAACATCAGCGTGCAGGGCGGCCTCTGGTCGACCTCGCCCATCCTCGACAACAACGACGGGACGGCCACGTACCGTGCCCGCAAGGTCGACGACGCCTTGGCTGCGATGACAGCCGGCGGAGGCTACCGGAGCGCCTACAGCGTCCTCCGGAACACGCTCCAAACGGGCGACCTTCTGTACATCGCCGGCGACACGCCGACGACCGAGATCCTCACCCTTCTCAAGGCCT
>JBEKGQ010000962.1:0-2761 GCA_050012715.1 Polyangiaceae bacterium | reverse complement strand
GCGTCACGGAGGCGCGGAGGGGGCCTCGTGGTGGGGCGAGTAGCTGTCAGCGAGCAGGCCGAAGAGCCCCCCGAAGATCGCGAGCAGCGCGATCACCAGGAACACCGCCATGCGACGCCGGCGCCGCGCCCCGTCGAACGGGTTCTTGAAGTCGAGCTGGACGTCGCGCTCGATCGCCTTCACGTCGAGCAGCGGCGCCGGGGGCACGGTCGAGAACTGGGGTGCGAGGCTCCGCGCCGGCGCCACCGCCACGGCGGGTGCCGCCATGGCGCTCGCGTAGTGCGGGGCCACGACGGCCGCCGGCGCCGCCGCGACGACCACCGTCGGCGCCGCCGGAGGCGGGCGGCGCTCCAGCTCCGTGATGCGCTGCTGCGCCTCGACGAGGGCCCGCTGCAGCGGGAGCAGCGCCTCCTCGACGATGGTGCGCACGATGAGCCGCACGTCGGACGCATTGAGGCCCGGCGCGGCGGCGGGCGCGGCCACCTGCGTCGTCACCACCGCGGGCGCCGGGGGGCTCACCCCGACCATGCTGGGCGTCGGCGCGACGGGGGCCGGAGCGTTCGGCTTCTCCTCGATGCGCGTCGGCGCGACGTCCCAGCTGTCGTCGGCCGACTTCACGGGCGCCTTCGGCGCTTGCACCCCGAGCATCGTCGTCTTCCCCACGCGCGCGGCCGTCGGGGCGGCGGGGGCCGCCGCGGGCGTGACCGCGGGCGCAGCGGCCTTCGGGGCCACGGGAGGAGCGGCGGGCGAGACCCGCTTCGCCGGAACCGGCGGCGGTGGCTTCGCCGGCGACCCAGGTCCCCGCGCTTGGCTCATGACGCCATACGTTGGCACGGATCCGAACCGGCGCGCTACGCCCACGCCACGTCCAGGCGGGTGATCGATTTGGAAGAACGGGTGACACTATGTTCAAGGAGAGCCTTGAGGAGGCATGCGCGACCACCACGCCACACCCCGCCTGCCGGCTGAGGCGGCCAGCCCGCTCCCGCCCGAGTCGCGCATCGCGCTGGCGCAGGCCGCCGCGGCGGGGGACGTGCGGGCCACCCGGGAGCTGCTCGAGCTCGTCGCGCCTCGGGTCGTCCGGGCGGTCCGGGCCGTGATGGGCCCCACCCACCCCGAGGTCGACGACGCGACCCAGCTCGCGCTCATCGCCTTCATCCAGGCGCTGCCCGGCTTCCGCGCCGAGTGCCCACCGGTCCAGTTCGCCGCGCGCATCGCGGTGCTCACCGCCGCCGGCGTCCGGCGCCGCGCCGCCGCCCGCCGCGTCGGCCACGATGGCTCGGTGGACGTGGACACCATCGAGGTCGTCCCCGAGGAGCTCGACGCCGCTCGCCGCCGCGCCGCCGTGCGCGGCTTGCTCGACGAGCTGCCCGTCGAGCAGGCCGAAGCCCTCGCGCTCCGCCTCATGCTCGGGTGGAGCCTCAAGGAGATCGCCGACGCCACCGGCACCCCGCTCAACACCGTGCGCAGCCGCATGCGCCTCGCCAAGGATGCCCTGCGCAAGCGCGTCGCGAACGACCCGGCGCTCGCCGAGGCGCTCGACCGCGCGACGGAGGTGGTCTGATGCCGACCTCGCCCACGCCGTTCGCCGAGCTTCATCCGGAGGACCTCCTCGAGCGGGACGCCCGCGGCGAGCTCTCCGCCGACGAGCGCGCGCGCCTCGAGGTGCACCTCGCGCGATGCACGGCGTGCCGGCTCGAGCGCGTCGTCCGCGCGGACTTCCTCCGCGAGACGGAGGTCGACGCGCTCCCCGCCCCGGCCGACGTGCAGCGCCTCCTCGCCGGCGTGCTCGAGGTGCCTCGCCCCGCGGAGCCGCCGGTCCGCGCGAGGCCCCGCCGCTGGCGCCTCGGCGGGCTGCTGCTCACCGGTGTGCTCGTCAGCTCCGCGGCCTGGGCCGCGGTCGCGAGCCTGGCGCCGCCGAAGGTCGCCACCGTCCTCGAGACGAAGCAGGCCCCGTCGTTCGTCCGCCGGAGCCCGCCGCCTTTCTCCGGCGCCCCGCGCGGCGAGACCCCCGTCGCGCACGACGTTCCCGAGCCTCAGACCACCGCCATCGTCGCCGCCGCCATGCTTTCCCTCTCCACGCCCACGCGACCGCCCACGCTCTCGCGCCCGCCCGCGCCTGCGTCCGCGCCCGCGCCTGCGTCCGCGCCCACCCCCGCCGCCGCGTTCCAGCAAGCCAGCGACGAGCGACGCGCCGGCCAGCACGCGCGCGCCGCGGAGAGTTACCGCGCGCTCATCGCCGCCTACCCCGGCTCGGCGGAGGCGTCCGCGTCGCTCGTGGCCCTCGGGCGCATGCTGCTCGACGACGGCGACGCCCCGGGCGCGCTCCGCTCCTTCGACGACTACCTGCGCCGCGGCGGCCCCCTCGGGGAGGACGTGATGCTCGGAAGGGCGCTCGCGCTGCAGCGTCTCGGACGGGCGGACGACGAGTCGGCGGCGTGGAGCGCGCTCCTCGCGTCGTACCCCGCCTCCGTGCACGCGACCCGCGCCCGGCGACGGCTGCTCGATCTCGGAAAGATGTGACGTGCGCCGCGCGGGGGTCGTCCTCGGCGCGAGCGTGCTCGCCGTCGCGATGCTCGCCGCGACCACGCCGGCCCGGGCCGCCGCGGGTGACGACGCCGGCGCCCCACGCGAGGTCGTCCAGCGCGGCTTCGTCGACGTCGCCGTCGCGGCGAGCCCCGAGGAGGCCACTGCCCTCCTCGACACGTTGCGCGAGCTCGTCGCGCGCCTCGGCCTCGGGCTGCGGGCCACCACCGGCGAC
>JBEKGQ010000961.1:0-3969 GCA_050012715.1 Polyangiaceae bacterium | reverse complement strand
CGAGATGCTGCTCCTGCCCGTGGATAGCGTACGGGAGACGACGGAGAGGCTGCGCGTTGCGTTCGCGCGCGGTGAAGCCACCGAAGCCGACGTCATCGAAGCCCTCGGTGCGTTGGCTCGACTCATGGAGATGGTGATCAGCGAGGGTCGATAGGCCGCATCGGAGGTCGCCCGCG
Organism: Polyangiaceae bacterium; assembly: GCA_050012715.1. Taxonomy (GTDB): domain Bacteria; phylum Myxococcota_A; class Polyangia; order Polyangiales; family Polyangiaceae; genus Palsa-1150. The sequence goes on along the minus strand of JBEKGQ010000961.1, from coordinate 3,793 downwards.
TAGCACTGGCTCATACGGTCGTGCTACCGCTCGTTTCTCACTGGCTGGGGACAACGTAGCGGGCCGTCGCACTCTGAAACACACTGGTCGCAGCCGTGTAGGCGCTACGCCGCGGATTGTTGGCAAGATGCGCGGCGACCCCGCTCTTGAGCAATTGCGCAACGTCGCCCTCGGCCGTGCGAGCGAACGCCGTGGGCGGGGCGATCATGGTCCCGTCATTGCTTGAGCCGCAGGGCGATGCTCATCCCCTCCCTCGCCGCTCTCGAAGCCGACGACGACGGCCGGCTCGTAGCGGAGCTCCGGCTCGCACGCCTTCGGTCGCAGGCGGCCGTCGTCCGCGCTCTGGCCGACCATGTCGAGTGCCTGGCGCGCGCCGGTGACGCGGATGGGATCGGCGACCAGCTCATCGAGGAGCTGGCGCAGCTGGGGTGCAGACTCCTCGAAACGGCGGGAACGCTGGCCAGATCGCAAGGTCCTGGGGACAGCGGGGTATTCGCACGGGGGCCATCCGCCGTGCCCGTCATCACTCGCCGAGCGGCGTCTACAGCCTCGCCGAAGGATCTCACCCGCGCCCAGGTCCCCCGCGTCTAAGTTGGAGCTTTTGCGAGCCCCTTGTCCAACCCGAGCCCTACCCCGAGCGCGCCGTATCCGCGGCGCCCTACTATGCGGGGCATGGCCACGCCATCGAAGCCGCCTCCTCCCGAACATCCAAGCGTACCGGATGAGAATTCGGCCGAGCGCTCCACCATCGTGCCGGAGTTCGACCCCGAAGACTTCGCTCGCGACTCGGAGATCAAGCAGCGCGCGTCGGTCGCCGATGGGGGGGGAGCCCACCATCAACCAAGCTCGCAGGCATCACCTGGCTGGAGAACACGAAGAGGCGCTGTTTCTGCTCACGCGCCTGCTCGAACTGGCACCCCTGCATCCCGAGGGCAGTAGGTTGGCGGGCGACTGCCGACAGGCGCTCGAACGGGAGTGTCTAGCCGCGATCGGCTCGGAGTCGGCCATCTTGGTCGTGGCGGTCTCCGCGGAGGAGTTGAAGCGCTTCACGCTCGACAACGTGAGCGGCTTCCTGCTCTCCGCGATGGACGGGGCAACGGACGTCGAGACGATCCTCGACATTTCCGGTCTGCCCCGCCTTCTCGCGCTCCGCCATGTACGCGGCCTTCTCGAACGCGGGATCGTCGTTGTCGCATCGGGCAGAAGGCTCCGGTAAGTCCATGTCCGTCGCGCGCCCTACGTCCATCTTCGACCCGGAGCCAAGCACGGCGTTGGTCGCCAGTGGCAAGCGCGCGTCGGCTGGATCGTCTATGCACCCGCGACGAGAAAGGCCAAGCGATGTCCCCCTCCGTAGTCATCTGTCCTTTTCTCTTCGCGGCGTGTTGCACACCTCCCGCACCTTTCGCATCAGGGTATCCGGCGTGAACGGCTTCTGAAGGAACGCGACTCCGCTCTCGAGCACGCCGTGCCGCACGATGCTGTCGTCGGTGTAGCCCGACATGCAGAGCACCCTCGTGTCAGAGCGCACCTTCGCGATTCGCCTCGCCAGCTCGGGTCCGCTCATCTGAGGCATGACGACGTCGGTGAGCAGCAGGTCGATGGTGCCGGAATGCTCCTCACAGAGGATGAGCGCCTCGCCGGGGCTCCGGGCGGCGATGACGCGGTATCCGTTGCGCTCCAGGATGCCCTGCGCGACGGCACGCACCTGCTCCTCGTCCTCGACGAGCAGGATCGTCTCCCGGCCCCGGAGCGTCACGGGGGGCAGCGTCGGGAGCGGAGCGTCCACCTCGGCGGTGACCCTGGGGAAGTAGACCTTGAAGGTGGCTCCCTTACCGGGCTCGCTGTAGACCCAGATGCTCCCGCCACTCTGCTGCGCGATGCCGAAGACCGTCGAGAGGCCCAGCCCGGTCCCTTTCCCCGCTTCCTTCGTCGTGAAGAAGGGATCGAAGATTCGCGACTGGGTAGCCCTGTCCATGCCCATGCCGCTGTCCGAGACCGCGAGCATCACGTGAGGCCCGGGCACCGAGCCCGGGTGCTCGCGGACGTACTCCTCGTCGAGGTCCACGTTTTGCGTCTCGATCGTGAGCTGCCCTCCGGTCGGCATCGCATCGCGAGCGTTGACCACCAGGTTCATGATGACCTGCTCGATGCTGCTCGGGTCCGCCCGGACACGACCTGCCTGGGGCGCGGGGACCGAGGTCAGGTCGACGTCCTCGCCGAGGAGGCGACGCAGCATCTTGTCCATGCCCGTTAGGATGTCGTTCAGATCGAGCACCCTCGGCTGCACGACCTGCTGCCGGCTGAACAGGAGCAGCTGCCGTGTGAGGCCGGCGGCGCGCTGCGCGGCCTTGCTGATCTCTTCGAGGTCCCCGCGCATGGGATCGTCCTGCTTCAGATCGGCCTGGAGCATCTCTGCGTAGCTGAGGATGACCGACAGCACGTTGTTGAAGTCATGCGCGACGCCGCATGACCTTGCCCGACGCGTCCAGGACGGGTGCGAGCGAGATCGACAGGGTGACCTCGGTTCCGTCCTTTCGGAGGCGAATCGTCTCGTAGTGGTCGACACGCTCGCCTGCCGCGACGCGGCCGATGAGGACGCGCTCCTCGTCGAGCCGGTCGGGTGGAATGAGGATCGTGATGGGGCGCCCGACGGTCTCCTCGGCCGTGTACCCGAACAGACGCGTTGCGGCGTCGTTCCAGCTGGTGATCGTTCCGTCGAGCGTCTTGCTCACGATGGCATCGTTGGACGACTGGACGATGGCGGCGAGCAGCGCCAGCGTCCGCTCCGCTTCGTGACGTTCGGTGATGTCCTTGATGACGGTGATGCGTGCGCGACGCCCCTCGAACGCGAGCACCCGCGACGTGAGCTCGACCATGACGGGCGTGCCGTCCTTGCGGTGGTAGCGCCTCGTCCTGAGGACTTCCCCCTCTCCCAGCAGCGCCGTCCTCGCCCTGACCGCCTCGTGATCGTCGCGGGCGAGGTCGGACATTCGCGTCCGCATCATCTCGTCGCGCGTGTAGCCGAAGAGTCGGAGCGCGGCCTCGTTCGCGGCGAGGATCTCGAGCGTATCGATGTCGAAGACCAGCAGCGGCAGAGGACTCCCATCGAACAGGAGCCGGTGAGCGGTGTCGGACTGGCGGAGCGCTTGGTTCGCCCCGAGCGCAACGGCAAGCTCGCGCTCCAGTTCCTCTAGCGAGCGCCCGCAGTCCTTGGTGGACGAATCTTGGCTCATGGCCCCCCTGGACCAGGGTAGTCCCGCCGGCTGCGTCAACACACGCGGTTCTGGCCCCCATCCTTTGCCCGGCACGGCCACTCGTAGGCGAGCGCCACCAAGGACCACCTACACGCCGCGAAAACGTCGGCCGCTCACGCCCTTGAGCGCGATCCGCTTGTTGTCGAGACCGCAACCACCGAACTTCGAGAGCTCGGACCTCCGCCCGCCATCCTCTGCGTCGGCGTCGTGAACGTGGTGTCTGTCGGCGCTCCGAAGTACTCGGGATCTTGCCCCCCCGGCCCTTGCCCATGGCATAGGCGTCCGGCATGCGGTCGCGGTATGCTCGCTCCTTGGTTGGCGGTGGTGTCGCCCGGACACACAGACAGGGGGAGCGTCACGGTGGCGGTGAGCGGCGATAAGATCACGACGAGCCTCGACTCGCTCATTCTTCGGGCGCAGGCGTGTGTCGGTCCGGCGCTGAACGGCAAGTGGCGTCTGAAAGTGGTCCTCGCCCCGGGGCGACTGTCGTGAGCGACTCGCTCGGCCCCGACGAGGTGACGCGGCTCACCGATCCGATG
>JBEKGQ010000960.1:0-2768 GCA_050012715.1 Polyangiaceae bacterium | reverse complement strand
ACCGTTTCCGACCCTGCCGAAGCCGCCCAGCGGGAGCGCGTCGCCGCGTGGGCGCGGCGGACCGGTGCGGACCTGCACGCAATCCGCTGTCAGTTCGAGCTAAACGACGGACGGACGGACCCGTCGAACGCGGCAGTCGTGCGGCCCGACCGCGGAGACCCGCTCGACCTCGCACCCGGTTTTTTTCGCGATGGATCCTACGTGGCCGCGAGTTCGAACTCCGCCCTCGCGGAGGCCGTGGACAAGGCACTGACCCGAGCCGCGAGTGCCCAGGGAGCCGTGGATATCGCTCTTGTCGTCGATCGCACGGGGCGCATGGGAGCCTCGCTGGAGACTCTGCGTGGGATGCGTTCGACCTTCGAAGGGTTCGTCGCTTCGCCAGACCGCAGGTTGGCGATTGTCGGGTGGGGCGAGGGTCCAGCGGTCGTCTCGATGCCATTCGGGCGTTCCCCGGAGAGCATCGACAGAGCCTTCCGAGGGCTCCGCCCGGTTCCCTCGAACGACCAGGGGAAAGACCTCCTTGGCGCGCTCGATGTGGCGAGACGGCTCGGGTGGCGGCCCGACGCGCAAAAGTCGCTTGTCGTAATGACAGCGACCACTTGGCACTGGGGGCGGCCATTTGCCCCCGTGGAGGATTGGACCGACGAGGCCCATGTCGCGCTGACGTTCGTCGAGCCGCCGCCTGACTAGTAGGATGAATTGTGGGATCTCGCCCGGCCACGCCAGCGTCGCAACCGTCGCCGCAGCTCCCCTGTTCGCTCCCGCGCTGGGCCACGCCGCGCCGCGCAGCCCTCCTGGCGATGATGTGGTCCGCTGGGCTGGCCGTGCTCCTCGTGCGGCTGACGTTGCCGCTGCCGGAGGCGGTCGCGCCACGGGCGGGGTGCTTGGCAGCCTTCGTGGCCATCCTCGGTCAGCTCGCAATCGGCAGCGTCGCGCTCGGTCCGGGGAGACGCTGGGTCCTCGTCCCGGTCGCCATTGCGGGCCAGGAGTGCATCTGGGCGCTCACGCTCGTCGCCTATCTCCTGGCCGCCGGCGACCCGCCCGCGAATCTCCCGCACGATGCGGGCTCGATCGCCCTCGTGGCGGGCGTCTTCGCGCTCCCTGTCGGGATTGCTCAAGCGGCACTCGCGGCGATAGCGCTGAGGACGAGCGCGGACCCCGCCCTCGACGCCGTCGACCGGACCGTCGTCGGACTCTGCCAGCGCTTGGCGACGGCCGGTGTGATCGTGGCGTTCGTGCTGCTCCTCTTGCACCTCCACGACGGGGCCGGGCTTGCGTCCGAGGTCATCCCGTGGGTCGCGGCGTCCGTCGTCTTACCGGCGCTCGTTGCTGCGGCGACCATCTCGCTCGGGCGTGCGCGTCTGCGCTGGCTACGCCGTGTTGATCACGGACTCGTTCCGCGGTGGCGGGTCGTCGCCGCAAGGCCCGGGTCGGACGACGACGTTTTGGCTCCGGTTTTCGCAGGCCAGCGGCAGGGCGCGTCGGAGGCGACTCGCGTCCTCGTCGCCATCGAGCCATCGCAAGAGCCGTTTCGAGACGTGGAGACCGTGCGGCCGATCGCGCTCGTGCCAGGGCGCAGTGGCATCCTCCATTCGCCGCCGCCGCGGGGGTGGTGACGGTCCGGCCCGATGATCGCGACGACGTAGCCGCGAGACTCGGAGGCCGCGCTTGCACCGCAGGCAGCGCCCGTTGCAAGCTCACGGCAGAGGCCATGGCCCAGTCCCCGTACCGGGCAGCGTCGTCGCGCACCGCACATCCGCTCGCTCTGAGCCGCCTGCCGCCGGCTGCTGTCGACGCCGCGATCGCCGGCATCGGGGCCTTCGTGCTCGTCGACCCTTCCGGCGTCGCGGCGCGGGATCCTTCCCGGCTAGCGGTCGTCGGTCTCTGCGCGGCGGGCGCCAGTCTGGTTGGCCTCGCGTCGCGACTCCGCTCCCCCCCGTTCACCGCCGGTCTTGCCGCCTCCGCTTCGCTCTTCGTCCTCTTCAAGCCGGCGGGCGTGGACGAGCTGTTCCGGTCGCTGGACCTCGTGGCGCTCGTCCTCCTCAGCCTCGTCGTGCGCGTACGCTGGGGAGCGGCCGTACGCGCCCGCGACGAGACGGTGCGCGCGGCTGCGGTCGCCGCAGGCTGGCTCGCGGCCGTAGGCGTCGGCGCCCTCATCCTCGGGCACGATCGACGGCCGCCGACCGCGGCTTTCGCGGTGGCGCTCGGCATATCGGCTTGGGTCGTCGCATCGGACGTGCGGACCACGATGTGGCTTCGGGCAGTGCGCCTCGCCCGCGTACCCGGCTGGTTCGCGTCTGCGCGACCAACCGGCGCCGAGGAGGAGCCCTCCCGGGCCATCGAGGGGGCGACGTTGCTTGTCTATCCAGCCAGCATTCCGTGGGTCCGCCTTGCGGTGTTCCGGAACGGCATCCTCGGGGAGGGCAGCTCCGAAGGGCCCCTGGTGGCGCCCGAAGGCACCCTTGGGGGACTCGCGGCAAGCTTCACTGGCATCCTCTGGGGCTTCCTCCGGGGAGCCTGCGGCGTGATGTCTGCGGTCCTGCTGTTAGTGCTCTTCCTCGCCATGGCCATGGACACCGGGACGCCCTCACGGCCCACGCCATCACCGACCGTGACGTCCAGCGCTGCGGGCGGGGCTAGCCATTCCAGGCCTTGATCGCATCCTGAACGCCCTGCGAGATCTTGAGGCCCTCCGTGGCTGGGTTGGAATAATCGAAGGGTGCATTGCCGTCGGGCCAGATACAGGCGAGCCGGTAGCCGCGCGACTC
>JBEKGQ010000959.1:0-2773 GCA_050012715.1 Polyangiaceae bacterium | reverse complement strand
CTGCTCCACGGCGCCTATCCGGTGAGCCTCGCGCTCACGTGTGGGTTCGACTGGTGCATCGTGAACCTCCTGAACCGCGCGACGGACGTCGACGAGGACAGGCTGAACGACATCGCCGCCACGGAGCTGGTCGCGAGGCACCGGAGGCTCGTCGTCGGCCTCTCGCTCGGCGCGCTCGTCGCGTCGCTCGTCGTCGGCGCGTTCCTGTTCCCGTTCCCCGTCACGGCGTTACGCGTGGTGTTCCACGTTCTCGGGCTCGGATACAGCTTCCGCATCGTCCCGACCCGGCGAGGGCTCCGCCGCTTCAAGGATCTCTACGTCCTCAAGAACAGCATGAGCGCGGTGATGTTCGTGCTGAGCGTCGTGGGTTATCCGCTGATGGGTCTTCCCGGCCCCCTCGCCATGCCGACGCCGGGGATCGTGGCGGTGGTCGCGTTCTTCTTCGTCTTCGAGCACAGCTTCGAGGTCATCTACGATCTGCGCGATCTGCCGGGGGATCGAGCCGTGGGAGTGCCGACCTACCCGGTGGTCCACGGCCTCCGACAGAGCGCGTCGCTCGTCTACGCGCTCTGCGCGGTAGCCGCGTCGATCCTGCTCGCCGCCCGAGCCTTCCACCTCGTCACGACCCGCGAGCTCTTGATGGTCGCGGCCCCTGCGGCGCAGGTCGTCTTCCTCAGGCACCGGACGCCCGAGAGAGTGAGCCGCGCCGACTGCATCGCGATCACCTACGGAGGAGCCGCGCTCCTCGGCATCTTCCTCATCGGGACCGCCTGCTGGAGCCGAGCCGGGCTGCCCATGGATATCTGAGGGCACGCGGGTTGCGTCGTCGCCGCGGACGAGGGAACCCACCATGAACCACGTCCAGAATCACGTCACGAACGCCACACTCGCGGCAGCATTGCTCGCCGCCGGCCTCGCCGGCTGTGCCGCCTCGAACCAGCCAGCCCCGACCAACGCGGGCACCGTCACGCAGGCCGAGGTGAGCAGCCAGCAGCTGACCGACGGCCAGATCGTCGGCATCGTGGCGGCCATCGACGCGGCGGAGATCGGGGCAGGCAAGCTCGCGATGTCGCACGCGACAGGCGCGGCGGCGCGGCAATTCGCCGAACACATGATGTCCGCCCACACGAGCATGGACTCGAGCCTGATGACCGTCGCTCACGAGCAGGACATCACCGTGGCGAGGTCCGCGCTCTGCGAGAAGCTGAAGAGCGACAACCAGGCCGAGGCGCAGACGCTGGCGTCGCTCCCGAACGGCGACTTCGACCGGAAGTACCTGACGGCGCAGCTCAAAGGGCACGAGGACGTCCTCGGTCTCCTCGACGACAAGCTGATCCCGATGGCAGAGAACGCCAAGCTCAAGGCCGCGCTCGAGGACGCGCGCGGGAAGGTCGTCGAGCATATCCGCATGGCGAAGGAGGCCCTCGCCTCGGTCGGTTCGTAGGCGCTCCCTCCACGCCCGCCCCCCGCCGACCCTTCTTGGACAGGTCCGCCGCAGGCTTGGCAGGGGCAGGCGGGTGGCGTCAGATCTTCGCCTCCTCCAGCCAGGCGGGGTGCTTGGCGGTGCTGTCGAAGTACTGGCTCGTCTTGAACCGCTCGAACTCCCCCTTCGCCGCGGCGTCCTTCGTCCGCGCCAGGAGCGACGCGACCTCCTCGCCCGTCATCGGCTGGAAGTGGATCGCGGCGTCGATGGCCTGGTCGAGCACCCCCATGCTGTCGCATCCCGTGATCATGACCGAGGTCGGGAGGTTCATCGCGTAGCGGAGGCACTCGGCCGCGGTCGCCGTCTTGCTCTCGAGGATGAAGCCACCCCCGAGCGGCTTCATGTGGAGGACGCCCATCCCCTTCGCGAGCGCGACCGGGAGCACCTCGTGCTCGAAGCTCCGGAAGTGGGCGTCCATCACGTTGAGGGGCATCTGGATCGTGTCGAAGGCGAAGCCGTGACGGTCGGCGGCCTCGAGCATGGCGAGGTGGATCTTCGGGTCCTTGTGCCCGGTGAAGCCGATGAAGCGCAGCTTGCCCGCCTTGCGGGCGTCGGTGAACGCCTCGATGGCGCCGCCGTCCCCGAAGACGCGGGCCGGGTCGGTGTCGCGGATGACCTCGTGGACCTGCACGAGGTCGATCATGTCGGTCTGTAGCCGGCGGAGGGACTGCTCGAGCTGCTCGGCGGCGGCGGCCTTGGTGCGCCCGTCGAGCTTGGTCATCAGGAACGCCTTCTGCCGGTAGCCGTCGCGGAGCGCCTTGCCCATCCGGACCTCGCTCTCGCCGCCGTTGTAGTCCCACGAGTTGTCCATGAAGGTGAGCCCGCGATCGATCGCGCTCCGGATGATCCGGACGCTCTCCGCCTCGTCCTTCTGCTTGCCGATGTGAGCGCCGCCCAGGCCGACGCGCGAGACGCGGACGCCCGTCTTGCCGAGGATACGGGTCGGCATCTCGCCTCGCGTCGTCTCGGCGGGGGGGAGCGGGAGGCTCGACTCCGTGGGGGCGGTGCTGCTCGTCGGGCCGACCTTTGGACGGCAGGCGGCCAGCGCGACGGCGCCGGCGATGAGGCTTCTCCTGGAGAGCTCGTGCGTCATGGTTGTCCTTTCGATGGAGTGGCGGGGAGCGCGCAGGGGGACGCACGCCGTGTGCCTGCTGCCGCAGAGCCGGCCGCTCATCTCGCTGGAGCAAGCGCTCATGTCGCCGGAGCAAGCGCTCATGTCGCCGGAGCAAGCGCTCATGTCGCCGGAGCAAGCGCTCATGTCGCCGGAGCAAGCGCTCATGTCGCCGGAGC
>JBEKGQ010000958.1:0-2781 GCA_050012715.1 Polyangiaceae bacterium | reverse complement strand
GCTCGACGCGCTGAGGCGCCTGAGGGCCCGCGGTTTCGTGAGCGAGCGGGAAGAGGAAGAGCTCTCGGACGCATACCTCTTCCTCCGGCGGCTCGAGCACCGGATCCAGTTCGCGACGGGGCTCCAGACGCACGCCCTGCCCGCGGCGCCGGACATGGTCGAGCGGATCGCGCGCTCGCTCGGGTACGACGAGCCAGCGGCGCTGATGCGCGAGCTCGACGCCGTCCGCGCACGCGTGTCCTCCCGCTTCGCGTCGCTCGGGCGGGACCCTGTGACCGACGATGCCTCGTTCGATCGCCTCGCCGCCGCGCTCGACGCGCGCGACGAGGCGGCGGTGGCGGCGGCCGCGATCGAGCGCTTCGGGGCCGCGGCGTCGGGGGATCTCCCGCGTCACCTGCTCGCGCTGGCCCGGCGGCCCGACGGCCCGCTCGGCGCGACGACGCGGGACCGAGACGCTCCCTTCGCGCGCCTGCTGGTCGACGCGCTCGCCGGCTCGGCAGAGCCCGAGCAAGCGACGCGGCTGCTCGGCGCGTTCTTTTCGCGCCTCGCGACGCCGGGTCTCTACGTCCGTGCCCTCGCCGACGATCCGCGCGTGGTGCGCGCGCTGGCCTCGCTCCTCGGCGCCAGCGTGTTTCTCGGGGAGGCGATGGTCGGCCACCCGGACCTCGCGGACCGGGTCGTGTACGCGCGAGGCGTCCCGACTCCGGACGTGGCGCGCGCGCAGCTCGGCGAGGAGGTGGCGGCGCTCGCGGATGACGACGTGAGGGACGTCGACGCGTTCGTGGGGGCGCTGAGGCGCGCGAAGCGCCGCGTCACGTTCGAGGTGGGTCTGGCCGATCTCGCCGGGGAGCTCGGCACCCGGGAGGCGGCGCTCGTGCTGACCGCGCTGGCCGACGCGACGCTGGAGCACGCGTGCCGGTTCGCGATGCGCGAACGCGGTCACGGGGCCATGGGACTGGCGGTGATCGCCATGGGCAAGCTGGGAGGACGCGAGCTCGGCTACGGGTCGGACCTCGACGTTCTCTTCGTGTACGAGGACACGGACGACGAAGCGCCGGAGCGGTTCGCGCGCATCGCGCAGCGCGTGCTGCGTCTCGTCGGAGCGCCGCACGGCGAGGGGCCGGGGTACGAGCTCGATACTCGCCTACGCCCCTCGGGCAGCCACGGGCTTCTCGTGGCGTCGCTCGAGGCCTTCGCGCGCTACCAGGACGAGCAAGCGCAGGGCTGGGAGCGTCAGGCGCTGGTGAAGGCGCGGGCGTGCGCCGGGGATGCCGAGCTCGCCGCCCGCGTGCTGGCGGTCGCCCACGCGGCGGCGTACGAGCGCGGCGCGCCGGACCCGGAGCGGGTGCATCACCTGCGGACGCGGATGGAGCGCGAGCTGACGCACGAGCGCCTCGATCGACCGCCGGCGCGGTACGACGTGAAGCTCGGGCGCGGCGGGGTCGTGGACGTGGAGTTCGCGGCGCAGTGGCTCCAGATGCAGCACGGAAAGGACCGGCGCGTGCGGACGACCGAGACGGAGGTCGCGCTCGCCGCCCTGGAGACGTGTGGCTATCTCGAGCCGGCGCTCGCGGACGCCCTGCGCGAGGGATGGCGGTTCCTCCGTCGCCTGGAGCAGCGCCTCCGGGTCTCGCACGGGACCAGCGTGACGTTGCTCGAGGAGGGCGCGCCGGGCCTCGCCGCCCTGGCGCGCCGGATGGGGATGCACGACGCGCCGAGAGCACGGGCGGACGCGGCGCTCCTCGAGCGCTACGTGACCGTGTCGCGCGACGTGCGCGCCGCCTACCTGCGCGTGCTCGGGATGACCGACGCCGGCGAATCGGTCGGTCCCGTCAAATAGAATACGCTCGCCGAGCGTATGATCCCCCGGATGCGCGGCGCAGCAGCATGGTCGGCGATGGGGTCGCTCGCGCTGCTCGCGGCGTGCGCCCAGGAGGGGGCACCGCCGCCGCGCGTCGTCGCTCGCCCCTCGGCGCCGCCGGAGAGCGACGCGGCGACCATCGCGGACGCCCCCCCTCAGTACGTTGTCGGAGACCCCGCGCGGCCCAACTCGTTGACGGTCCTCCCGGTGGACGACGACGCGACGGGCGTCGTCCTCGAGGGCGTGCGATTCGTGCTGCACGGGCCCGTGGTGCGCACCTCGCGCGACATCGCCGACGCGCCTCTCCAGTCGGCCTGGCGCGTCCCGACGCGCATGGGCGGGGGGTTCCTGTTTCGCGCTCGCGCCGCCCTCTACCATTCCGAGACGTTCGAGGGGCTCCTGCGGCCCGTCGTGACCCTGCCCGCCGAGGTGGCGGACGTGTCGTTCGCGCCGAAGGCCGCGCTCGTGCGCTCCGACGCGGGAGAGCGCTGGATGATCGAGCCCACCACCGGCAAGCGCGTGCCGATCGTCCCCGCGGGTCTGCTCGAGGTCGCGGCGCTCGACGACGGGCGTGCCGTCGCGCTCGTCGAGGGCGGGCAGCTGCTGGTCTCCGTCGATGCGGGAGGGCACTGGAGCGACGCGACCGCGAGTCTCCGGGCGCAGCCGAAGCGGGTCTTCGTGTCGCGTCCCACCGCGACGCAGAAGGAGGCGCTCTGGGTGGAGACCCAGGGCTCGACCGCGTTCGGCCTGCTCCCCGGCGGCCGCCTCGCTTCGTTCGACGCGCTCCCGACCGCCGAGCCGCCGCCGTCGCTGCGGCCGAAGCCGTCCGCGTGGCGCGAAGAGGAGCCGCCGCTGCGGCGCGCAATGCGGTTCGGCGCGCCCTCCCGGGATGGCGCGGCGCTGGTCGTCGCGAGCGGGGA
>JBEKGQ010000957.1:0-2785 GCA_050012715.1 Polyangiaceae bacterium | reverse complement strand
TCGGGGCGGTGAGCGTGCGCGTCCCCAGCCAGAACGGCGCATACAAGGCCGCGCCGCAGAGGCCGACGGCGGCCGCCATCGCGAGCGCCCGCGCGAATCGGCGGCGCGTGGAGCCGGGGTCGAAGAGCAGAAACCACGGACCCACGAGGACGAAGGTGTACTTGCTCACGACCGCGAGGGCATAGAGAAAGAGCGACGGCAGGGTCTTGCCACGGAGCGCGAGCACGACGCCCGCGACGACGAGCGTGAGCCCCACGAGGTCGCAGTGGACCTGGCCGGGCCCCTCGAGGAGCCAGAGCGGGTTGAGCCAGACCATGGTGTGGAACGAGCGCGACGAGGGCAGGAGGCGAAAGGACAGGTGCATCACGCCGACGAGGGGCACGAGCCAGCACCCCCGCACGAGGCCGAGGGCGACCCAGGGGTTCCCGTGTGCCAGGGCCGAGGGCATCGCGCTGACGAGCGAGACGGGGCCGTAGTGGCAGAGCGTGCCCAGCCACCGGCCGCCGACGTAGCCGCGCCACTCGCTGCCGGTGAACGCGGCCGACGACGTGAAGACGTCCTTGCCGTCCGCCGCGAGCGAGGACCACTGGAAGAGCTGGAAGACGTCGTTGCTCACCATCGGCAGCATGAGCGACGCGAACGCGAGGCTCGTGAAGGCGAGCCGCCGCACTCGCGTGAGCTGCGCGTCCGGCGGCGCGCGCTCGTCGCTCGCCTCGGCGAGGAGGCCGTGAAAGCCCAGGAGCAGCAGCGCCCAGCCGGCGAGCAGCGCGACGAAGAGCGCCGTCCCCGCCGCCGGCGCGGGGTAGCTCTCGTCGACCTTCAGCGAGCCCGTCGCGAGCCATCGCGCCCACGAGCATGCGGTCAGGACCGCGACACCGCCGAGAAAAGCTCGCTCGTTTCGCGCGGCCGGGGCCAACGGCTATCCCCGCGGTCGGACCTGCTTGCGGATCTTCTTGGTGAAGGTCTGCGTGCACTGGCCGTGGCTCTGCTCGTAGTCGATGATCTCGCGGATCAGCTTGGCCTTCACGTCGGACGTCGCGATCTTCGAGTCGCGGACCTCAGTGGCGAGCTGGCCACCTTCGAACGTGGCGGGCCACGTCTGCTTCTCGGCGACGGGCGCGGTGTTGGACTGCCGATGATGCGAGGGCTTCGTCTTCGTGACGTCGTGGAAGCCGTGCGCCTCGGCCCGCCGCCCGCTGCCGTGGCAGCTCGGGCACGTCGTCGTGAGCCCGAACGAATTGCCGATCCTCTTGTCACCGCCGCAGACGCCGCAGACCTCGTCGTTCCGTTCGGTGGCCATCTGGGGCTTCACCGTACGCTATTTCGACGCACGCGCACCGACGATCACCCGCTCACCGCCGCGGTAGAGCTCCTCGACGAGGGCGGCACGGCGGTCGAGGATGCAGCGCTGGTTGAGGTAGCCCTTGTCGGTGATCTCGCCGTCGTCGAGGCTCGCCGGCTCGTCGAGCACGAGCACGCGGCACGGCCGCATCGAGCTACCGCCGGGCTCTTCGCCCAGCGCGTCGAGGGCCTCCACGAGGCGCGCCCGCACCACCTCGGGCGACCGCGCACGGGCGTGCATCGTGAGAAAGACGAGGGCGCCGACCTCGTCGCGATCGTGGCCGGCGATGACCGCGTCCTGGACGAAGGGGTCCGCCGCCGCGATGAGCCTCGTCCGCAGCGAGCCCACGTGCACCCACGTCCCGGTCGTCAGCTTGAAGTCCTCCGCCACCCGTCCGTCGAAGACGACGCCCCGCTCGGGGTGCTCGGGGTCGGCGAGCTTCATCGCGTCACCCGTCCGGTAGAAGCCCTCCTCGTCGAACGCCGCGCGCGTGAGGTCCGGCCGCTTCACGTAGCCGGGGGTGACGTTGGGCCCGCGCACGCGCGCCTCGAGCTTGTCGGCGGCGGGGACGAGCTTCAGCTCGGAGCCGGCGATGGGCAGCCCGATGACGCCGGCGCGGTCGATCGGGAAGTGGACCTGCGTCGCGAGCGGCGACGTCTCGGTGGCGCCCCACGCGGAGAACATGGCGAGGCGTCCGCCGCGCTCCGCGTGCGCGAGCGCCTCGAGGCGGGCCCAGAGGTTCGGGGGGAGAGCCGCGGCGGCGTAGAAGACGAGGTCGAGCTCGCGGAAGAAGCTCGCGCGGAGCGCGGCGTCGGCCTCCAGGTACGGCAGGAGCAGGTCGAACCCGCGGGGCACGTTGAAGTACGCCGTCGGCGACACCTCGGTGAGGTTGCGCACGGTGCGCTCGATGCGCCCGGGCGCGGGCTTCCCGTCGTCGACGTAGAGGGTGCCGCCGTTGCGCAGCACGAGGTTGAAATTGTGGTTGCCGCCGAAGGTGTGGCTCCAGGGGAGCCAGTCGACGACGACGGGCGGCCGGGACGCGAGGAACGGCCAGCCGGCGGCGAGCCCTTCCTGGCTCGCGCAGAGCATGCGCTGCGTGTTGAGGACGCCCTTGGGGATCCCGGTGGAGCCGGACGTGAAGAGGATCTTCGCCACCGTGTCCGGGCCGACGGCGGCGAAGGCGGCGTCGACCCGGCGCCGCGCGGCGGCGTCGGGCTCGTCGAACAGCGCGGCGAGGGGCGTGGCGCGCGCGCCGACGGCCTCGAGCGCCGGCGCGAAGGCGCCCGGAGGAGCCGCGTCGTCGACGAAGACGAGGCCCGGCGCGACCAGCTCGAAGATGGCGCGAAGTTTCGCGAAGTCGCGCGACAGGAGCGAATAGGCGGCCGAGATCGGCGCCACCGGGACGCCGACGTGCATCGCGCCGAGCATCACGAGCGCGTGGTC
>JBEKGQ010000956.1:0-2788 GCA_050012715.1 Polyangiaceae bacterium | reverse complement strand
CATCACCCCGAGCAGGCGCGCGCGCGTGGCGCGGAGGGGGTGCGCGTCTCGATCCGCGCGGCGCTCGATCGCGCCGCCGGCGCCGGCATCGTGGACGAGCCCGGGGTGATGCTCTTCGTTCGCGCGGTGTACGAGCGCGGGGACGGCTTCCACGCCGAGCCATGGGCGGCCTTTCTCGACGACCCCTCGACGACGCCGGCGCGCAAGATCGTGCTGCTCGCGTCGGCGCTCTACGAGACCGCGGAGGAGTGATGCAGTTCGGGAGTCCCATCAAGTCGTGCCTGGGCGTCCCGCCGGGGCGCCTCCGGGTCTTCGTGAAGCGGCTTCCACCGCTGGGGGACGGCGAGACGCACGCCGCCGAGGTTCGCGTCGAGGCCATCGCGGAGGTGCGCATCGAGGACGTGGGCACCCCGAACGCGCGCGCCGTGTCCGATCCGCGCCCGCCGCCGATGACCGGGGTCAGCCACGGCGACGGGGAGGCGTGCGACTTCGATCTCGTGCCCGGCAAGATGTACCGCGTCACGTGCGCCCCGAGCCTGCCGTACTTCTTCCACGAGCCGAACGCGGCGACGGTGGTGGCCACCGTCGGAGAGCAGTCGCTCCAGCTCACGATCGACAAGTACGTGCGGCTCTTCCGCTTGCGCCTCTTCCGGGGCGGCGCTCCCCGCACCGGCACCGTCGCGATCGAGGCCTACGCGTCGATGGTCGCCCGCACGCCCCTCGACGTGCAGAGCCCCGTCGCTCTCGACGCCGACGGCGGCTTCACCGCGCGCATTCGCCAGAGTCAGCACGCGTCCGCGCGTGCCGCGGCGATATGGTTTCTCGATGCGAACGGCGAGCGCACGCGCGACGGGCTGTTCCTGCACGTCGTCGCGGAGGACTCGTTCGATCCGACGAAGGACGAGGACGTGGCCCGGATGCTGTGGGGGCTCGGTCTGACCGAGACCGAGCCTCGACTGAGGCCGCCGACGGTGCCGGGCGATCCTGCGACCGACTACACGGGCGCCCGCTTCGAGATGGCGCTCGCGCTCGGCTGGTTTCAGCGCCGCCTCGGATTCGACGCCACGCTACCCGCGGCCGACGCGCGCGTGCGGCTCTGGCAGTATTACCGGGTCTGGCCCCAGGTCGCGCGCGCTCGCTGGGGGCTCTACGCGCCCCGCGCCGCCTTTGCCGGGGACGCTCCGGCGACGGCTCCCATGGCCGGCGGCCACGGGTGGGACAGCTTTCACGACTACCAGCTCGACCCGAGGTTCGAGACGGCGTCCCTCATTCCGGATCAGACGGCCACCGAGCGCGACTACGTGAACGCGCTGCGCACGAGTATCCCGACCTTTCACGCCGACTTCATGAACGAGGCCCCGGCCGCGAACGTGGCGGAGCTCGAGAAGCAGGCGAAGAACGAGCGCACTCGCCGGACGTTCGTCTCGGGGCTCGTCTTCCGGTTCGGGCTCGAGGCGACGGAGTTCGATCCGACGTCGGCGCTGGCCAACGAGAAGCCCGCGATGCGCCGGCACCTCTTCGCCCTTCTGAAGAACATGACCTGGCCGGAGGTGAAGGACTACTTCGTCCTCGAGCCGCACGACCCCCACCTCGCCCTCGAGCTCAAGAAGGTGCTCGTCGCGATCCTCAACTTCCGACAGACGTACTTCTGGAAGATGCTGAAGGCGATCGCGGCCGCGCCCGCGATGGGCGGGCACGACCGGGCTCTCTTCGCGAAGTCCGTCGGCAGCGGCGATCTGACCTCCGACATCGACGTCACGACCAGCGGGTCGATGGACGTCCCGGTGATGCAGCGCGTGTACGAGCTCGTGAAGGCGGAGTGGGGCGCGCCCTCGCCGCTGCTCTTCGACGTGATGTTCTACGGGCGCGACTGGCTCATGGTGTTCGACAACATCATCGGCCCGGTGAAGGACCGGCCCGATCGCTGGTTCCAGGTCCGTACGTTCGATCCGGTCATGGACCTCTACGGTCTCGCGGCGATCGTGCGCTTCGCGTCGGATGACGACTGGACCGCGTTCGCCCGGTCCGTGCGTCACGACGTCGGCGTCCCGGGCCTCGCCGAGCCGCCGATGTTCTCGCGGCTCGACCTCGTGCGGAGCATCTACCAGAAGCAGTACGTCGCGCCGGCGTCGAGGGCGATCGGCGTCGCGAACGACAAGGACGCGGTCGAGCGGTCGCTGCACGGCGGCGCGCGAGCAGCCGCGTACCTGGCCGAGCACAACCGGCTCAACGTGGAGCTCATGGCGGCGGCGCGCTGCGACGAGGACCTCGTGTTCCACGCGAGGCCGCCGGGCGCCGAGGCGCTGACGTGGAAGCAGTATAACGGCCAGGACGCGATCGAGCTCCCGCTCGCCGGCGGCGTCGGCGCGGCCATCGCGTGGATCGAGCGGCAGAACCAGATCGTGCCGCAGCAGGCGCTCTTCGCGCACGAGGGGTACCTGACCGGTGGCGCGATGATGGACGTCGTCGGTTCCCAGGGGAACAAGGTCCCGAAGGACATGACGGTCCAGCACCTGCTGCAGTCGTTCAACGACCAGGCGGGCAACGCCTTCAAGGAGCTCTACGAGTACAAGCGCGAGAACGACGACCGCCGTGCGTACGAGGCGGCGAGCCTCGGCGCGGCTCGCGCCGCAGCCGAGCGCGACGTGTCCGGGTCGGCGCTCGGCGCATCGCCCCTGCTCTTGAAGGGGGCGTGGCGGGCGTCCAAGTACGAGATTCGCATGTCGGCGGCGCTCCAGAAGATCACCAAGATGCTCGGCGAGGACGCCCGTGTGATGCGCCGGCAGGA
>JBEKGQ010000955.1:0-2798 GCA_050012715.1 Polyangiaceae bacterium | reverse complement strand
GCCTGCTGCGCGGCGGTGAGCGGCGTGGGTGCCTTCTTCGGCTCGAGCCCGAAGTCGGCGAGCACGTCCGGCGTGTTGCCGAACATCGCCTTCAGGAAGGCCGCGTAGGCCGTCATGAAGGCCAGAAGCGCCGGGAGCTGCGCTTCTTCCGTGACGACCTTCGCGTGCGCGGTGCTCTGCGCCTGCGTCGTCGCCGCACGGAGTGCGGGGATGGTCTGCAGCTTCGCAGTCACCTCCGCCACCGTCTGGGTCGCACCCCCGAACACGAGCTCCTGGCTCGCGTTCGTGAAGTGCTTGGTCGTCCCCGCGACGAGATCGCCGGCGCGGGAAGCGTCGTTGTCCTTGCCTACCTTCGACATGATCCTTTCCTCTCGTGGGCAGGGCGGTGCGACGCCGCGTGATGCGGCGGAGCCCGTCCCCCATGCCCTTTAACGGGGCGAGTCGGCTTCATTCGCGAAAGAAAATGCACGGGCGTCGCAAGTGCTCGGTAATCCGGCGGATTGCCGACCGTGCGGGACGCCCGCGAGCCGACCCCACCGGCCGTCGCCTCCGCCCCGGCATCGGGGCGGTGGTCCTTCGGTCCTCCTCGGGACCGCCCCGGAGCAGGGCGGTCGTCCCTCGGCCCTCACCGGCACCGCCCCGTCATCAGGGGGCTCGCCCTTCCGTCGTCAGGGAGACCGCCCCGTCATCAGGGGGCTCGCCCGCGCGTCACCATCGCGACCGCCCCGTCTTCGGGGGGCCGTCCTTCCGTCGCCACCGGGGCCGCCCCGTGATCGGGGCGGCCGTCCCTTCGTCCCCGCCACGAGCGCCCCCCGCTCAGCGCACCACGCTCCGCACCCTCACCTTCACCTTGTCCTTGCCCTCGACGTACCAGTCGAGCGGCACGACGGTGCGCGACCAGCTCGGGAACGTGTCCGGCCCCGTGTCGCTGCTCTGGGGCCGCAGCGCATCGAGCGTGAACATCGGCAGGCGCTGGGTGACGCGCCCCCGGTAGGCGATTCCCTGCGAAGGGACGCGGAACTCGAGCACCACCGAGCGCGGGGCCACCGTCTGGTGCGGCTCGTTGGCGAGCATCTCGTCGAGCGACTCGGGGGCGGCGAGCTCCGGGGCGACCTCGTAGCCGGGCACGACGTCGATCTCGACCTCCTTGCCGGACAGCTCCTCCGGCATCGTCACGGACACGACCCGCGTCACCTCGGGGCCGTCCTCCGGCACGAGGTGCAGGCGCAGCCGGGCCTTGGTCCCCGCGTCGACGACCGGATCGAGCAGCTCCGCGCCGCGCAGGCGCATGAGGTCGCGCGCGTACTTCACCTCGAAGCGCGCCTCGATGCCGCGGATGCGCGCGTGCTCCCACGGGTTGCTGAGGACGTCCCCGAGCGTGTTGACGACCTTGGAGCGGAACCACTCGTTCGTGTCGGGCGCGCCGCCGCTGGCGATGCCCACGTCCTCGAGGTCGACCAGGCCGTGGCCGACGACGTCGACCTTCGTCGTCATCTTCCACGTGAGGTCGCGGCGCTCGCTCGACGTGGCCTCGATGACGGACGCGAGGACCATGGCGGCGAGCCCCGGGGCCATGAACTTGTCGTCGGTGACCTCGGCGTGCCAGTGCGTCTTCACCGTGCCGACGACGCCGGCGATCTCCACGTCGATCGGGATGGTCGGCGCCTGGATGTTCTCGTCGAGGATGATCGCCGTCTGCCGGTCCTGGATGAGCGTCCCCAGGGAGCGCGCGCACTCGCCGACCTTGTGCGACGCCTGCGCGCTCGCGTTGATCCAGAGGACGCGGCCGATGCACGAGGGGAGCGCCTCGTCGCCGCCGCCGAGCATCGGGTGGCCGAAGCCGGCGACGCGGCCGGTGCCGTCCACGTACGTCGAGGTGCCGAGGCCCATCGCGGACACGTCGCCGCGGGCGAGCTCGACCCCGAGGCCGCCGCCGCCGACGAAGTGCAGCGGCGCGTGGGGATCGGCGGCTTCTCCGCCGCCCCCGCCGCCGACCACCGGCTCGAGGCCGAGCGGCTCGACGAGCTTGCGCAGGGCGGCCGCGGCGCGCTCGCTCACCCCGCCGAGCATGAGCGGCGTCGCCGCGGGCACGATCGGGTTCGCGGGATCGGGGCGATTGCCGAGCCGGTCGGCGAGCTGCCGCGCGTGCTCTTGCAGGTCGTAGCTGCCGGGCGCGCCCTCGAAGCGCTCGATGGACGCGTGGGCGGCGTGGGGCGCGACCGGGTTGCCGCGGGAGCCCGGCAGCGGGGCCGCGCGCTCGAGCGGCCAGAAGCCGGGAGGGATCGGGCGGCGCATCTCGGCGAGCATGAGGTCGATCGGCGTGACGCCGGCGACGGGCTCGAGCTCGAACGCGGAGAGGCTGTAGGCGTAGGCGCCGGCGAGGCGCCCGTCGAGGTAGATGGGGCTCCCGCTCATGCCGCGCACGGTCTTGACGATGTCGAGCCGCGGGTTGGGGGTCTTGATGACGATGAGCGGCTCGCCGGGGCGAAAGTGGTGGAGAACGCCGATGACCTCGACGTCGAAGCGCTCGGGCTCGGTGCCCTTGAAGACGGTGAGGCCGTAGCCCTTCATGCCGTCCTTCACCTCGGACACCGGGATGGTCGCCGGCTTCGCGTCGCCACGCGCGAGCGGGAGGCTCGCCCCGAGAGAGAGCAGCAGGCCCGCGGTCAGGGCGCCGAGCAGGGCCGACGTCGTTCGCACGCGGTCAGTGTCGCCTGGGTGCTCCGCGGGCGCAAACGCGCCGTCGCCGTGAGGCGAGGACCCCCGCGACGATGCCCCCGAGGACGAGGGCCAGCCCG
>JBEKGQ010000954.1:0-2800 GCA_050012715.1 Polyangiaceae bacterium | reverse complement strand
CGCGCGCACGCACTTCTCCTTCCTGCGGGGCGCCTCCTCGCCGCGGGCCCTCGTCGAGCGCGCGGTCGGGCTCGGGTACGACACCCTCGGCGTCGCGGACTGCGACGGGCTCTACGGCATCGTGCGGGCGCTGGAGGCGTGCGAGGAGCGGGGCGTGCGGCTCGTCGTCGGCTGCGAGGTGGCGCTCGACGACGACCCGCTGCCCTCGGTGTGGCTGCACGTCGCGTCGCTCCGGGGATACGCGAACCTCTGCCGCATCCTCACCGAGAGCCACGCCCTCCACCCGAAGGGCAAGGCGCGCCTCGAGGCGGACGGCGTGCCGCGCAACCAGTTCGCCGGGCTGCCGCTCGACCGCGTGTGCGCGAACGCCGAGGGCCTCTGGTGCCTCGCGCCGGGCGGCTCACCGGCGAGCGCGCGGCGGCTGAAAGAAGCGTTCGGCGAGCGCCTGTCGATCGCGGCGTGGCGCCACCTCGACGGCGACGACGACGCGCGCATCGCGTCCGCCGAGGCGACCGCGCGCGCGGTGGGCGCCGCCGTGTGCGCGACGAATCGCGTGCTCTTCGCCGAGCCGCACGACAAGCCGGTGCTCGACGTCCTCCACTGCATCCGCGAGGGGGTCACCCTCGACGAGGCGGGACGCTCGCTCCTGCCGAACGCCGAGGCGCACCTCCGCTCGCCCGAGGCCATGCAGACGCTCTTCGCCGACCACCCCGCGTGGCTCGCGCGCTCGCTCGAGGTGGCGGGCGCGTGCCGCTTCTCGATGCGCGAGCTGAAGTACCGGTTCCCCTGCGAGCTCGAGGCGCCGGCCCGCGTCGGCGAGACGCCCGACGAGGCCCTCCGCCGGCTGACCTACGCCGGCGCCCACCGCCACTGGCCCGCGGGCGCGCCGCCGAAGGTCGCGGCGCAGATCGACAAGGAGCTCGCGCTCGTCGCGACGATGGGCGTCGCGCCGTACTTCCTCAGCGTCGAGACCATCGTCGGCATGGCGCGCAGCAGGGACATCCTCTGCCAGGGGCGCGGGAGCGCGGCGAACAGCGCGGTCTGCTACTGCCTCGGCATCACCGCGGTCGACCCGGGGCGGACGAACCTCCTCTTCGAGCGGTTCCTCTCCGCCGAGCGCGCCGAGCCGCCGGACATCGACGTCGACTTCGAGCACGAGCGCCGCGAGGAGGTCATCCAGGCCATCTACGAGAAGTACGGGCGCGACCGCGCAGCCATGGTGAGCGAGATCATCTCGTACCGCGGCAAGAGCGCGCTCCGCGAGGTGGGCAAGGTGTTCGGCCTGTCGCTCGAGCAGGTCGACCGGCTGAGCGCCCTCGTCTCGTGGTGGGACCGGCTCGACGAGGTGCCGCCCGAGCGGGTGCGCGCGTGCGGCTTCGACGCGGGCGACGTGCGCGTGAAGCAGGCGCTCTCGATGGCGCAGGCCATCCAGGGCTTCCCGAGGCACCTGTCGATCCACGTCGGCGGCTTCGTGCTGAGCGCCGAGCCGCTCGTGAACGTGGCCCCGGTCGAGCCGGCGACGATGCCGAAGCGCACGGTCATCCCGTGGGACAAGGACGACCTCGACACGCTGGGGTTCTTCAAGGTCGACGTGCTGGGGCTCGGGATGCTGACCGCGATCCGCAAGGCGCTGCAGATGGTGCAGCCCGCCGCGACGGCGACGATCTCCCCCATCGATCAGCTCGCGCGGATCCCGCCGGAGGACAAGCGGGTCTACGACGCGCTCTGCGCGGCCGACACGGTGGGGGTCTTCCAGATCGAGAGCCGCGCCCAGATGGCGATGCTCCCGCGCCTGCGGCCGCGGCGCTTCTACGACCTCGTCGTCGAGGTGGCCATCGTGCGCCCGGGGCCCATCCAGGGGGGCATGGTGCACCCTTATCTGCGGCGCCGGAGCGGCGAGGAGGCCGCGGTGATGCCGCACCCGAGCCTCGCGCCCATCCTCGAGCGGACCCTGGGCATCCCGCTCTTCCAGGAGCAGGTGATGCAGCTCGCCATCGTGGGGGCCGGCTACACCGGCGGCGAGGCCGACCAGCTCCGGCGCGACATGGCGGCCTGGAAGCGCAACGGCAAGCTCGCGCGGCACCGGGAGAAGCTCCTCGCGGGCTTCGAGAAGACCGGCATCACGCGCGAGTTCGGCGAGCGGCTCTACCAGTCCATCGAGGGCTTCGGGGAGTACGGCTTCCCGGAGAGCCACGCGGCGAGCTTCGCGCTGCTCGTCTACGCGAGCTCGTGGCTGAAGGTGCATCACCCGGCGGCGTTCGCGGCCGCGCTCGTGAACAGCCAGCCCATGGGCTTCTACTCGCCCGGGAGCATCGTGAAGGACGCCGAGCGCCACGGGGTCGAGGTGCTGCCGGCGCGCGTCGACGCGAGCGACTGGGACTGCACGCTCGAAGGGGGGATGAAGAGAGAGACGAACAGGGAGGGAAGGAGAGAAGGAGATTTTGATCTGGACCTCGACCCCGATCCCTCCTTGCCCTCCTCCTCTCCCTGTTCTCTCCATTCCGATTCACCCGCGTTGCGGTTGGGGCTCCGCCTCGTGCGGGGGCTCGGCGAGGAGCCGGGCAAGCGCATCGAGGCGGCGCGGCGGGCGCGGGCGTTCGCGAGCGTGGAGGACATGGTGGCGCGGGCGGGGCTCGAGAAGCGCGAGGTGGAGGCGCTGGCCCACGCGGGGGCGCTCGTCGGCTTCGGGCTCGCGAGGCGCGAGGCGATGTGGAAGGTGCGCGCCCCGCGCGCGGGGGAAGGGGAGCTCTTCGCGGGGGTCGAGCTCGGCGACGAGAAGCCGGCGCTGCCGGTGATGTCG
>JBEKGQ010000953.1:0-2809 GCA_050012715.1 Polyangiaceae bacterium | reverse complement strand
CTTGGAATGGCCGCTCATGGAGGGGCTCGAAACGTAGTGGAGAGCGGGCAGGCGAGCAAGCGTGGAGCCGCCGAGAAAGAGAAACAGGGAGAGAAAGAGAAACAGGGAGAGGAGGAGAGAAGGAGAGTTGGCTTGGTTTTCGAACCCTCATCCCTCCTTCTCTCCTTCTCCTCCCTGTTTTCTTCTCTCTTCTCTCCGCGAATGGCTAGAAGGCCAGTCCGGCGGTGACGTCGCCCCAGGGCTGGAGCCACGGGACGCCTCCGCCCTCGGGGGCGTTCCACAGGGGGTGCAGGAGGCCGACCGCGATGCCGAGGACGAGCGGCCCGGGGAAGGGGCGGGTCTCGTAGCCGGCGACGGGGCCGACGCTGAAGCCCGCCGGCGGCTGGAGGTCGCCCTGGATCGGGCCGTCGACGGCGCGCGCGTAGGCGAGCGTCGCGTCGAGGTGCAGGCCCTCCGCGACGCGGCCGAGGACGTAGAAGCGCGGGGCGAGGATCCCGGCCCAGCCGGTGGTGCTGCCGCCGCCGGCGAGCGAGCGGACGCCGTACGCGGTCGTCGCGGCGAGCGAGACGCGGCGCGCGAGCGGGAGCTCCGCAGTGAGCGCGACCGTCGTCGGCGGGAAGAGCTCGAGGAGCCCCACCGAGAGCGTCGCGCGCGGCTCGTCGGCGCGCGCCGGGGGCTCTCCGGGCGCGGCGTACGACAGGCACGAGAGAAGCGCGACGAGCGCCCGGGGCCTGCTCATCGCTCAGGGCATCGTCACGCGCGTCGAGGCGAGGAACCCGTCGTCCGCCGCGTGGGCGACCGACACGAAGGCGTCGTAGTCCTTCGCCGGGATCGTCCCCGTCGCCACCCCGAGGACGAAGTCGTCCTCGAGCGCCGTGCCCGCCGCGCCCGCGGGCGCGGTCACCGCGATGCGCCGCGAGGCCTCGACGAGCTTCGCCTTCACGTCGAGCGGGCCCGGCATGCGCGCCACCGTGGCCCCCTTCGGCAGCTCGACGCGGCGGTGCACGTGGTACTGGACCGCGCGGCTCAGCGCGAGCGCGCTCTCGCGCCCGGCCCGCGTCGCGAAGGTCGCGCCGAGGCTCGACACGCGGGCGCGCGGCCACGCCGAGTGCATCGTGTCCAGGCCCGGCAGGAGCCACGCGTGGGCGCCGCCGAGCTGCGCGTAGCCGCTCACGCTCACGTCGGCGCGCAGGCTCACCTGCCAGCTCCCCTCGCTCGACGAGAGCTGCACCTCGTCGACGTTGGCCCACGGCAGCCACGCGAGCACCACGTCGCGGAGCGCGCGCTGCCGCTCGGCGCCGACCGTCTTCACGAGCGCCTCGGCGAGGGTCTGCGCGTCCCGGCCGCGGAGCACGATGGTGAACGTGCCCTTCGCGTCGCCCTTGTCGTCGAGCGCGAGGCGCACGTCGATCTCGTCGCGCTCCTCGCGCTCGCCGGTCGACGGCAGCGGCGCGATCGTCCCGTTCGCGGCGAGCGCCAGGCGCCCGCGGAGCTCCGGCGAGACGCGCCCCGCCGGGAGCGGCGGCCCGTCGACGTCGGCGTCGATCCACACGTCCTGCCCGTCGACGTGGGCCACGACGAGCGGGTGCGTGAACCGCCCCATGTGCGGCGGGAAGGCCGGGTCGGCGCTGAACGGATCGCTCTCCGCGACGACCAGCTCGCTCGGAATGCCCAGCTCCCGCAGGGCGCGGAGGACCAGCCACGAGCGGCTGCCGTCGTGCGCGGCGAGGAAGCCGCGCGCCGTCGTCGACTGCACCATCGCGATGCCCCCGCCGTAGTCGCTGAGCGCGGCGGCGTCGCTCTCGCGGAGCGCCTTGCCCGCCGCCACGACGACCGCGTCGACGGTGGCCCGCGTCGGCTTGCCCGCGCCGGCCGCCTCGCGCGCCCACGCGCCCACCTCCGGATCGTGCTCGTCGAGCGCGGCCAGCGTCTCGCGCAGCGCGCGCGCCAGCGTCTCCCACGTCGACGTCGTGAAGCTCACCCGCGCGCTCCGGTCCATCTGGGGCACGCCGTCCTCGACGCGCCGCACCGCGTGGTCGACCACGTGCCACGTGAGCACGCGCGTGTCGCCCTCGGCGCGCTCCTCCGCCTTGCCGAGGAGCGGGTGGCTCCACAAGGACCCGTGGAGGCCGCGCGGCAGGCGCAGCTCGATCGTCGCGTCGTGCACCGCGGTGCGGCTCGGCAGGACGTCCGGCGTGTCGATCCCGATGTCGCCCGTGTCCCCGGGGATCGACCAGCCCTCGTAGACCGCCTCGACCACGTCGCCCATCTCGAGCTGCGACAGGTCCGCGTGCGCCTGCGAGGCGCGCGGCGCGGGGTCCGGCTCGAGGATGCGGCCGTCCTTCTTCATGATGCGCCGCCGGAGGGCGCGCGCGGTGCCGCGGCCCCACACGTCGGGCGCGCCGGCCTGCGCGTTCTCCTCCACGTCGGTCGTCCCGCTCACGCGGCGCACGTCGAAGAGCACCCAGTGGACGAGCCCCGACGGCGCGACGTCGTAGCGCTCGGTGTGGGCGAGGACCGCCGTCGCCGCGGTCGGAAGGATGCGCGCCGCGCGGTCCTCGGCCGCGAGCCGCTCGGCGGTCGCGTCGAGGTCGCGCGCGGAGTCGTCGCCGAGGGCGCTGAGGAGCGGCATGAGCGAGCCCGGCGAGTCGTCCGCGTCGAGCGCGGCGCGGAGCAGGTGCGCGCGCACGTCGGGCGTAAGGTCGAGCGCCGCCAGCGCGGCCAGGGTGCGGTCGGCGGGGAGCATCGCCCCGAACGCGCGGTTCCCGGCCGCGTCGTCCGTCGTGGCGAGCGCGTCGCGCAGCTCGAC
>JBEKGQ010000952.1:0-2812 GCA_050012715.1 Polyangiaceae bacterium | reverse complement strand
CGTTCTGCTGCGAGAGCCCGATCCAGAACGAGCCCGGCGTGCCGCCCATGCGGTAGAGCGCGAACCAGAGCTGCTCGCGCTCGTCGCGCGACTCGAGGACGACGAGCGTCCCGCCGAGCGCCTCACACTGCGTCTCGGCGGCGTTCCCGCCCATCCTCGTCGCGAGGTAGACGTAGCGTTTCTCCGCGTGCGTGAACGGGACGTCGATGCACACGCCCCCGTCGCATTTCTGGGTCTCGAGGCCCAACGGCTCCCGCTCGCAGAGGACGCCGATCTTGGGCGCCGCGCTGCACGGATACTGCTGCCACGAAGCCCCGGCGTCGGCGAGCGCCTCGACGCAGCTCGCGGTCGCGCCGGGCAGGGGCGCGGTCGGATCCTCGGTATGCGCGAAGCACCCCGGACACGTCGGCGCCCAGCCCGGCTCGTAGACGGCGAGCGGCGTGTACTCGTCGGGGATCCCGGCCACGGGGTCGAAGCCCACCCAGAAGGCTCCTGGCTGGAGCGCCGCAACCACGGCCTGGTATTCCTGCTCGCTCGCGAACGTCACGACGTGCGTCCCGGAGGCCGCGTTCGCGCAGTGGTCGGCGGCGGTGGTGTCGAGATCGGCGGCCAGGGTGCCATCGTACGAGTAGCAATGGTTGTTCCCCGGCCAGACGAAGCCGCCGGCGTCGGGGCAGACCATCTGGCAGCCCGGAGAAGAGTCGGGAGACGCGCCGGGGGGAGTACATACGGCGCTGGGAGCGGTGCCGGGATCGCATTGCTCGCCGCGATCCAGCTGGATGATGCCGTCGCCGCACCGGGGAGGTGCCGGCGGGGGCCCGGCGTCCACGTCGGCCCCGGCATCGAAGCCGGCCTCCCGGTCGACGGAGGCGTCGCTCACGACGGCCCCGATGGGTAGGTCGGGGATGCACGCGAACGCGACGAGCCCCGCCGCCGCCCACGCCACGAGCACGGCCCCCACCACCGTCCGGTTCGACCCGGCCGCACCGGGCGAGCAGGGCTCGGACGGTCCGCTCGCCGGCCCGCGAGACATGATTAAGCGCAAGCTCCCACCGCTCGCGTAGAGGATAGCCTTTTCACGTCTTTACGCAGCCACCGGGTGAGAGCGCTCCCCTTCCCCCTGCTAGACTGTGCGCTCGATGGCGACGTCCGCGCCGGCGGCCCCGGTCCCCGACATCCCTCGCCGCACCCTGCGGCCCGGGGGCGTCGAGGATCGCTATCAGTCGCTCTTCGTCATCGGGCGCGGCGGCATGGGGACGGTCGAAGTCGCCCTCGAGCGCGGAGCCGGCGGCTTCGAGCGGGTGGTGGCCCTCAAGCGGCTCCTGCCCGAGCAGGCGCGCGATCCACGTCACAAGGAGATGTTCCTCCGCGAGGCGCGCCTCGCGGCGCTGCTGAAGCACCCCAACGTGGTGCATGCGTTCGCGTTCGGAGAGCTCTACGGGGAGCTCTTCCTCGCGATGGAGTACGTCGAGGGCGAGACGCTGGCGCGCGTGCTCCTCGCCGCACGCGAGCGCTCGGGGGGGCGGCTCGATCCGGCGCTCGTCGCGTTCGTGCTCGCGGGGGCCTGCGACGGCCTCCACGCCGCGCACGAGCTGCGCGACGTCGGGGGCCAGCTGCTCAACGTGGTGCACCGCGACGTGAGCCCGCAGAACGTGATGATCGCCTACGAGGGGCACGTGAAGATCCTCGACTTCGGCGTCGCCAAGTTCGACACCAGCGGGCACGAGACGCGGACGGGTGAGGTCAAAGGCAAGATGGCGTACATGTCGCCGGAGCAGGCGCTCGGCGAGAAGCTCGATCGGCGCAGCGATCTGTTCAGCGTCGGGGTCCTGCTCTTCGAGGCGCTGACGGGCGAGCGCATGTGGGGCACGGGCACGGACATGGAGGTGATGCGGCGTCTCGCGCTCGAGGAGCCGCCCCGCCTCGACGCGATGTTGCCGGACGCGCCGGGGGCGCTGGTCGAGCTCCACGCACGCCTCGTGGCGCACGACCGCGAGGACCGACCGGCGACGGCGAAGGACGTGGCCGACGAGCTGCGCGCGTTCGCGTCGTCGTGGCCGGCGCCGGACGCGACGACGGTGCGGGCGATGATGCAGGGCCTCTTCGACGAGCAGGCGCAGAGGCGGCGCGAGCGGCTGACCGAGTCGCTGCGCCAGGCGGCGCCGAACAAGGTGGAGTCGCTGAGGAAGACGCTGGACCCGACGAAGACGTTCGACCGGACGATGATCGAGGCGGTCATCGTGGGATCGGAGAGGCCGCCGGCCGCGGACCGCGCGTCGCCTCGAAAGCGGAGCTGGGGGGTGGTGGCGGGGGTGGGCGTGGTACTCGCGGTGGCGGCGAGCGCGGTGGTGGGGTTGAGGGGGACGACGTCGACGGCGACGCCGATGGTTCCAGCCGCGACGGCGACTGCAGCCGCGACCGTGACCCCGACGCCGACCCCGACCCCGACCCCGACCGCGAGCTCCACCCCGAGCCCGACTACGACGACGTCAGCGTCAGCGACTACGACCAGGACCACGACCAGGACCACGACTACGACCACGACTCCAAAGACCGTTCGAGCGCGCGGAATGCCGAGCAAGCTCCCCGATGTGGATCCGACGCCTTTCTGAGCTCGCCGTCGTCGCGTGCCTCGCGCTCGCGGCGGCGGACGCGCGCGCCGTGCCCCCGCCGGCGACGACGATGGACGATCCCATGGAGCAGTATCGCGAGCGGTTCAAGCAGGGGATGGACCGCTACCGGGCGGGCGCCCCGGCCGAGGCGGTCGGATACTGGGAGCCCATCTACCGCGAGCTCGGGGAGCAGAAGGGTT
>JBEKGQ010000951.1:0-2828 GCA_050012715.1 Polyangiaceae bacterium | reverse complement strand
TGCCCTGCCGTTGCGTCGGGTACCAACGCGTGCGTGTCGGCGATGACGTGCGCCATCCCGGCGTCGCCGGGATCGACCATATGGAGGGCCAACCACTCGTACCTGTTGCATGTCTTCCGCACGGCGAAGCGCGCGTTGGCAATGCTGACCGCCACGTAGTAGGTCCGGCCGGCGGCGAAGTCGCCTTCCAAGGCGCCGACCTGGTTGACGAACGGGTATTGCATGGGATCGAGATCGCCAGACGGCTGCCAGACGAAGAACGCGTGGTGGCCGGTCGCGATGCGTGCGGCGAACTTGGACGCCGGCGGGCTGTCGCCGAGGAACCTAAAACCCTCGTCGACGACGCGGAAGGGGGCGCGTTCGTCGCACGAGCTCGATTCGCGGACAAAGACGACCAGTGCCGCGTCGGGGGGCGCGGCGGTATCGAGTGACGCGGTCGGAGCCATGAAGGCCGACTTGGGCGCCACGCACGCGGCGCAGCAGAGACCCAGCGCCATCAGGCGAAGACAGACCACCATCGGTAACGGGGGTAGTGCACGTGCCGAGCCGACAGCGAACGGATCCGAGAGAAGGCCGGCGCCTTCGAGATTCGCCCGCATGCCAACCTCGACAGCTTCTGCGGACGCCGTGTGGCTGACCGGAAAACATCCGCAGTGCATCCGGAAAAACTACGGCTCTGCCAAGCACCGTTCGAGATTTCACGGTCCCCTCAGGGCGGTCCGGAACGTGCTCAGGTCGCGCCTGGGTACGGCGAAGGTCGGCGACGGAGCAGTATCGAGATGAGGGAAGCCATGAGCGGAGTCATCGTTACGGCATCGAAGGGGTTCCTGATTGCGTCGGCGATCGGTGTGCTCGCCGCCGTCTCTCTCACCGGCGTCCCGGCGGACGCACAGTGGGCGCCCCCGCCGCCGGAATACGTCGCGACGACGGAGCCCGTGTACTACGAAGGCCACGCGGCCTACTGGTACGGCAACCACTGGAACTGGCGCGACGAGCACGGGGCGTGGAACCATTACGATCAGGAGCCTGGTTTCCTCGCCGACCACCGGGCTCACTTCGCGCCCGTCCGGCATTCATGGGTGGGCGGGGGAGGAGCCGGCCGTGGTGGGAGCGAGCGCGGAGGAGGTACTCAAGGCGGGGGGGAGCACGGTGGTGGCTCCCACGGCGGAGGGCGGCGATGAATCGTCGTAGCCCGCTCGCGTTGTGCTGAGACTCTCGCTGTTCCTGGCCCGCCCCCCCGAGGCGCCGTGCCTATCCGAGGTGCACCTGCTCCCCGTCGAGCTTCACGAGCGTTTCCGCCGTAACCAGTGTCGTCTTGCCGCGGACGTTGACCATGCCCTCCGCACGGTAGTCGATCGTGCCGGCGCGCACGTGCTCGGTCTCCTCCACCACACGCAGCGATCGTTTGATCCGCTGCACGACGCGTTCAGCCTCCGTGGTCATCGAGCTGGCGAAGAGCATGACCTTGCCCAGCTCTGCTCGCACGTAGTCGCCCACGAGCGTGAGCCTGCCGACCCAAGCGTTCGCCTCGGCCGCGGTGACGTCGACGGTGCCCGCGACGATGTGCGCGCGACGGGCGGCGATCAGCTCGAAGTCCCCGTGAGCCGCCACGGTGACGCTTCCCCCACGCGCCTCGATCGCCAGATCGCCCTCGACTGCAAGCCTCTTTGGCCCCTGCGTCTCTCGATCGAGCACACAGAGCACGTGGCTCCCCTTCTCGTGCACCAGCGCGAGGACCACATCGCCCACTTGCGGTTCGACGATACACCCGACCGCCTGCAGCGCCCGCTGGTGCGCCCCGTCCAGGTCGACGAGCCACCCCCTCTCGTCGTCGCGTCTAACCACGCGCCCCACGACGTGCACTGCATCGCTTCGCTTGTGTTGGAGCCTCGCCACGTTGCTCATGCCGCACCTCGGTTCCATGTCTCCGCCTCGGCCAGATCTTGGTCGTCACCCAGAGTGCCGGCCTTGTCCGAGAACTTCGCCCCTGCCAGCTTGGCCCGGTGGAGCTTCGTCCGCCCAAACGTCGCCCCGACGAAGCCCGCCTCCGTCAGATCCGCCCGCGAGAAGTCCGCGTAGGTCAGGTCCGATCCGGTGAAGCGCGCTCCGCGGCACTTTGCGTCCGCGAAGAACGCCTGGTGGAGGTTCGCTTGCGTCAGGTCGGCGTTCGCGAGGTCGGACTTCGGGAAGAGCGCTTGCTTGAGCGACGCGCCCCGCAGCTTGGCGTCGGTCAACGTCGCCTCGATGAAGAGGGTGTTGTCGGCAACCGCCTTGTCGAAGCTCGCCCGTTCCAGGTTGGCCTTCGTGAAGTTGCACTTGGCCATATCCGCACCGTCGAAGCGCGCGCCGCTGACATCCGCGCTGGAGAAGATCGTGCTGCGCAGCGACTGGCTCGACAGGTCCACGCCAGCGAGGTTCGCCTCCATGAGCGTCGTGGCGTAGAAGCGCGCGCCCGTCAGTCGCGTCGTCCGGAGATCGGCCTTAAGCAGGGTCGCGAACGAGAGGTCCGCTCCACCCAGATCCGCGCCACCCAGGTCGACGTCGCCGAGCACGGCACGGTCTAGGTTCGCGCGCGTGAACCTGGCGCCCGCCATCTCGGCACGGAGAAACGCCGCCGCCTTGAGTTCGGCCCCCTCGAAGTCCGCGCCCGCCAGGGCGACGCGCACGAAGCGAACCCCCAGCATGTGCGCCCCCTTGAAGACCGCGCGCCCCCAGTCCCCACCCTCGACCGTCGTGTGCTTCAGCGAGGCTCCTGTGAGGTCGGCGCCCGTCATCGTGCACCCCGTCAGGATCGACTCGGTCAGATCGGCGCCTGCGAGCTTGCCGCC
>JBEKGQ010000950.1:0-2834 GCA_050012715.1 Polyangiaceae bacterium | reverse complement strand
ACCGGTATCTGGCCGGTGACCGACCCGTGCCGGTGCCGGCTCCGGTGCCCGCCGACGGGTGGCAGCTCCTCGCCCGCGGAACGCTCGGAGAGCTCGTGACGAGCATCGTGCTCGAGCAATGCATGGCGCACGAGGACGCGGCGAAGGCGGCGCGCGGCTGGGGCGGGGACACCTACGCGGTCGTCGGCAACGGCGACCGGACGGCGATCCTCTGGAGCACCGTCTGGGACGACGAGGCGGCGGCGGCGCGCTTCGCGGAGGCGGCGACCGAGCGAGGCGATTGCCTCCGGACCAAGGGCCTCGAGCCCGGCGTCGGTGGTGACGTGGTGGTGCGCCGGCAGGGCGCACGGGTCGCCTTCGTGCAAGGCCTCGGCGCGGACGCCGGGCAGACGCAGGCCGCCGCGCTCCTGGCGGTGCCGGTCGAGATACCGGCCGCGAGCCCGCCCTTCGGGGCCCTCACGGTGCCTCCTCTCGTCGTGCCGGAGAAGGCGTTCCTCCACCAGGGCGGCTTCGTCGACGACGTCTGGGTGAACGAGGTGCTCGGGATGCGCATGAAGCTGCCCGAGGGGTTCCGCCCGGTCCGCGACAGCGCCATGGAGGTCGAGATGAAGCACGACCCGGACGCGCACGCCGCGTTCACGATGCTCATGATGCCTCCGTCGAAGGAGGTGGACGAGCGGTACCTGCAACAAGTCCTCGCTCAGCAGCGAGAGCACCTGGAGACGGGGCAGTCCCTCGACTACGTCGCCGCCTCGCCGATGCTCGTCGACGGCGTCTACGCTCCCTCGCGGACATGGCGGACCACGAAGGGCGGGAACGAGACGTTCGCGTTCGTCCCGGCGTGCGACGGCCTGGCGACGGTGGTGCTGCAGGTGTCGTGGGCGGGCCTCGACGGAGCGCTCGCGGTCGAGGAGTGGGTGGGGCGCTTCAAGCGACCCGACGTGCGCTCCGCCGCGTGCTCGTACCTGAAGAAGAGCGTCGACTGATCGCGGTCTGAATTTCGCGTCGTCCGCGTGGGGCGGAACGCTACGCCGCGCGCGCTCTTCGTCACGAAGCAGCCGCTCACGTTTCGCAGCAACGTGGGGAGAGCGTCACGCGGCGAGTGGTACACGCCATCGCATCCGAGGAGGACGCCGATGACGGAGCCGAGAAGCACGCGCATAGCCCTCTCCTGGAGGCGCCCGCTCGCCGCGGGCATCACGGTCCTGGCCGTCGCGGCGACCGTGGTGGGCCTGCGCCTCGCGCCGGCGCACGGGAGCACGGCGGCGGCTCCCCTGCCGGCGGCGCCCGCAACGTCCCCTTCGCTCGCGCCGCTGGAAGCGCCGCCCACGGTCGATCGCATCGCCCTCGGCCGCGCGATCTTCTTCGATCCGGCGCTCTCCGAGCCGCCCGGGACGAGCTGCGCGAGCTGCCACGATCCGTCGCGCGGCTTCGCGGGCAATCACGGCTCCACCGTGGGCGTGGCGCGCGGGAGCCGCCCCGATCACCCCGCGCGGAGGAACACGCCGTCGGTGATGTACCTGCGCTTCGTGCCGCGCTTTCACCTGCACTGGGAGGAGGATGCCCCGCTCGTGGACGCGTACGGCGGCTTCTTCTGGGACGGGCGCACCGACTCGCTCGCCGAGCTGACGAAGCAGCCGCTGCTCGAGGCCGACGAGATGAACAACGAGAGCCCCGCGTCGATCGCGCGAAAGGTGGCGGCGGCGCCGTACGCGCCGGAGCTTCGTCGCTTGCTCGGGGATGCGGGCGAAGCGCCCGATGCGGTGCTCCACGCGATGGGGGAGGCGGTCGAGGCGTACCTCCTGGGCCCCGACATGGCGCCGTTCTCGTCGCGCTACGACGATTACGTCCGGCGCCGAGGAGAGCTGACCGCGACGGAAGCGCTCGGGCTGCGCCTCTTCAAGGACTCGGCCAAGGGCGGCTGCTCGGCGTGCCACAAGCTGAACGACACCATTCCGGCCCCGGAGCGGTCGCTATTCACCGACTACGGGTACGACGCCCTCGCCCCGCCGCGAAACCGCGCGCTCCCCGCGAATCGCGACCCGGCGCGCTTCGACCTCGGCCTCTGCCAGCGGCCCGACCCGCGCTACCACACCGACGGCGAGCAGTTCTGCGGGAGCTTCCGGACGCCATCGCTCCGCAACGTCGCGGTGCGGACGGCGTTCATGCACAACGGCGTCTTCGGGAGCCTGCGCGACGTCGTCACCTTCTACGCCACGCGCTCGACCGATCCGAAGCGCTGGTACCCGCACCGCCCCACCTTCGACGACGTGCCGGCTCGCTACCGCGAGTACGTCAACGTCGACAAAGCGCCCTACAACCGCCAGGAGGGCGAAAAGCCCGCCCTCGACGAGCACGAGGTGGACGCCATCGTCGCGTTCCTCGGGACGCTCACCGACGCCGCGTTTCGGTAGCTCACCCACAACCCAACCGACACAGGAGCTTGTCATTCCATGCACAAGAGAACATCGGTGTATTTTCTGGCCGCCACGGTGGCCTCCGTCTCGTCGGCGTGTAGCTCCGCCGACACCCCGGCGGAGGCCACCACGCAGGCGGCGGTCGCGGCGTCGAGGACCGACGCCGGCCCTGGCGGCGCCAACGACGGTCATACGCGCACGCCCATCAAGCACGTCGTCGTGATCATCGGCGAGAACCGCTCGTTCGATCACGTGTTCGCGACGTACGAGCCGAAGAACGGACAGCGTATCGACAACCTGCTCTCGAGGGGCATCGTCAACGCCGACGGGACCCCCGGGCCCAACTTCGCGACCTTCGCCCAGAAGAGCGCGGTCGCCTCGACGACGGGGACCTTCCAGCCCAGCCCGGGCGGCAAG
>JBEKGQ010000949.1:0-2835 GCA_050012715.1 Polyangiaceae bacterium | reverse complement strand
CCCGACGGTGCTCATCAAGACGTGCGACGGCGGGGCGGCCTGCACGGCGCAGGCATACGCCGAGTGGCACTCGTTCCACCAGTGGACCGACATCACGTCCGACGAGCTGCCCGGCATCATCTGCTACCTCCGCGCGCTGACGCCCGAGGGCCAGAATGGATCGTCGAACTTCGGTGGCGGCGGCGGCGGTCATCACGGGGATGGCGGGGCCCACGGCGGTCCGCCCCCGGCCACGGATGCCGGCACCGGCGGTGACTGATCGACGAGGTGCTCCCACGCCATGAAAGGGTACGTTTTCGCCTTTCTTGGGCTGATCTCGGCGTGCGACAGCAGCGGAACGAGCGCCCTCGTGGCCGACGCATCTTCCGATGCGTCGGCCGCAGACGCGTCGGCGGAGGCCGAGCCGCTCGAGGCCACCGCCCCCGATACCTGCGCGGACGCGGGCCTGCCCCCGTCCACGCTCGCGTGCACGGGCCTCTACGCCGATTTCGCGACGAAGCAGCTCGCGGCGAACGCCGCCGCCTACACGCCGTCCACCCCGCTCTGGTCGGACAACGCCCAGAAGGCGCGGTGGATCGAGCTGCCGGCGGGCACGACGATCGACATCTCCAACCCCGACGAGTGGACCTTCCCCGTGGGGACGAAGCTCTTCAAGGAGTTTCGCATCGACGGCAAGCGGGTCGAGACGCGGATGTTCCAGAAGACGACGAGCACGTTCTGGGTCTACGCGACGTACGCGTGGAACGAAGACGACTCGGAGGCCACGATCAACTACGGCGGGCCGGTCCCGGTCGGCGACTCCGGCGCGACCTGGAACATCCCGTCGAACGACGATTGCAACGAGTGCCACCGCGGGCGGCAGGACCGCATCCTCGGGTTCGAGCAGGTCGGCCTCGGCCTTCCCGGTGCGCAGGGGCTCACGCTCGCGCAGCTCGTGGCGCAGGGCCTCGTCTCGCCGGCCCCGGCGAGCGTCAGCCTGACCGTCGGTGACGACGGCACGGGCCTCGACGGCCTCGCCCTCGGATGGATCCACGTCAACTGCGGGGTGACCTGCCACAACTCGAACCCGGCCGCGGCGGGGTACGGCGCCGGGATGCTCCTGCGCCTGCACCCGGCAGACCTCGACGGCGGGGCTCCGAGCCCGACGTGGGACGTCCTCAAGACCACGATCAACGTCCCCTGCATCTCGGGGAGCGTCGCCGGCGAGCCGCGGATCGTGCCGGGCGATCCCGCGGACAGCGTCGTCTATCAGCTGATGGACGAGCGGGGCGCGCTCCAGATGCCGCCCATCGCGTCGCTCATCGTCGACGTGCCCGACGTGACGGTCGTGCGCGCGTGGATCCAGGCGCTGGGAGCACCCGCCGACGGCGGCGCACCCGCGGACTCCGGAGGCGGCGAGGGGGGCGGCGGCTTCG
Source organism: Polyangiaceae bacterium (assembly GCA_050012715.1). Taxonomy (GTDB): domain Bacteria; phylum Myxococcota_A; class Polyangia; order Polyangiales; family Polyangiaceae; genus Palsa-1150. The sequence continues at coordinate 1,420 of JBEKGQ010000949.1, read as the reverse complement.
GTGGCGACGGCGGGCACCATCACGACGGGGGTGACGTCGACGCTCAGGCGGACGGCGGCGTCGCTCCGGACGCGGCTCCGGACGGCGGCGAAGGGGACTGATCGAGCGCATCGCCGTGCTAGGACGAGGGGCGATGTTCGACGTCCCCGCCCTCTGCCGCCGCGCCCGCGCCGCATCCCGCGTGCTCGCGCCGCGCGATCGCGCGGCCAAGGACGCCGCGCTCCGGGCGATCGCCGACGGCCTCCGCGCGCACCGCGAGCCGATCCTCGCCGCCAGCGCGGAGGACGTCGCGGAGGCCCGCGCCCGCGGGACCACGGGGGCGATGCTGGACCGGCTCGCCCTCGACGCGGGCCGCGTGGACCAGATGGCGGACGCCGTGACGGAGATCGCGTTGCTCGACGACCCGGTCGGCGCCGTCCTGTCGGACGTGAGCCGCCCCAACGGGCTCCGCGTCCGGCGCGTGCGCGTCCCCATCGGCGTCGTCGCGATCATCTACGAGGCGCGCCCCAACGTCACCGCCGAGGCGTCCGCCCTGTGCCTGAAGGCCGGCAACGCGGTCGTGCTCCGGGGCGGCTCGGAGGCGGCCCGCTCGAACGCCGCCATCGTGGCGGTCGTCGCCGACGCGCTCGAGCGAACGGGGCTCCCGCGCGACGCCGTCCTCGCGCTTCCCCCCGGCGAGCGCGAGGCCATCGGGGTCCTGGTCCAGCAGACCGAGACCGTCGATCTCGTCATTCCGCGAGGCGGCGAGGCGCTCGTCCGCTTCGTGCGGGAGCACGCGCGCGTGCCGGTCATCGCGCACGCGCAGGGGGTCTGCCACCTCTACGTGGACGCGGGCGCCGACGCGGAGACGGCCGCGCGCCTGGCGGTCAACGCCAAGCTCCAGCGTCCCGGCGTCTGCAACGCCCTGGAGTGCCTGCTCGTCGACGCCTCCGACGCGGCGCGGCTCCTGCCGCCCATCGCCTGCGCGCTCCTCGAGGGCGGGTGCGAGCTTCGCGGCTGCGAGCGCACGCGGGCCATCGTCCCCGAGGCCAAGGTGGCTTCCGCCGACGACTGGGGCCACGAGTACCTCGACCGGATCCTCGCCATCCGCGTGGTCGACGGCATCGACGGAGCCCTGGCGCACGTCGAGCGCTACGGCTCGCGCCACACCGAGGCCATCTGCACGCGTGACGCCGGTCACGCCGAGCGGTGGCGGCACGAGGTGGACGCGGCCTGCGTCGTCGTCAACGCCAGCACGCGATTCCACGACGGCGGCGAGCTCGGGCTCGGCGCCGAGATCGGCACGGCGACGAGCAAGCTCCACTGGCGAGGGTCCATGGGGCTCGAGGGGTTGACGACGTTCCAGTGGGTGATCGACGGCGAGGGGCAGACGCGGGGCGCGTGACGGTCCCGAAAGGGAAGCCGGCTCTAAACAGGCGCC
>JBEKGQ010000948.1:0-2837 GCA_050012715.1 Polyangiaceae bacterium | reverse complement strand
GCCGCCGCGCAGCTCGCCCGGGAGGAGGGCTGCGCGGCGTTCGTCACGAAGCCGTGCTCGCCCGAGGCCCTGAGGGCCGTCGTCGAGGGCGTGCTGGGCCGCGCGGCCGCGAGGTGACGCGGGCCATCGGCGCGCGCTTCCTGGAGACGGCGAACGAAGTGTGTTCTTGCGGTGACGTGCTTCGAGCGGCACGACAATGACGGTCTTGAGGGAGAGCCCATGCGAGCGATGAGACGAGTGACCGGGGTCTTGGCGACGTTGCTTCTCGGCACCGGCGCGATGCCCGGATGCGGTGGGAGCGCAGCGACCAGCGCGCCGCCCGCATCCGTAGCGGCCGCGAGCGCCGAGGAGGAGGACGCGACGGCGGGTCTCTTCGAGCACCACCGCCATCACCACCACGGCGGGGTGACGCTGCTCATCGCGATGAGCCTCGATACGCTCGGGCTGTCGCCCGAGCAGAAGCCCGCGGTGGAGAAGATCCGCGGCGAGCTGCACGCGCGGATGGAGCCGGCGCGGGCGGCCGAGCAGAACCTCGTGGCCACGCTGGCCGACGGGCTCGCCGCGGGAACGGTCGATCCCGCGAAGGTGGACGCCGCCGTCGCGCAGCTGACGAGCGCGGCCGCGATGGTCCACGACGCCTCGACCGATGCACTGAACCAGCTGCACGCCGTCCTCACGCCGCCGCAGCGGGCCGCGCTCGTCGACAAGCTCGAAGCCCACTGGTCGGTCTGGCAGAAGGCGAACACCGACGAGAACGGCCACCTCGCGCAGCTCACCGAGGAGCTCGGCCTGACGCCGGACCAGGTCGAGAAGATCCGCGCGAGTCAAGCCGAAGGGATGAAGGCCATACCGCGGTTCGATCCGCAGGAGGTCTCGGCCCACATCCGCGCGTTCGGCGACGCTTTCCGCACGCCGGCGTTCGACGCGAAGGCGCTTACCGGCGGAGGCGCGGCCACGGCCCACATGGTCGGCTGGGGGGGCGCGCACATGGCTCGCTTCATCGAGTCCGCAAGCCCGGTGCTGACGCCGGAGCAGCGGGGGAAGCTCGCGCAGATGCTGCGTCAGCACGCAGCCCACAATCCGAGCGCCAACGGAGGCTGAGATCATGAGCCGAGCCGGATTGCTTCGAGCCCTCGCGTGCTTCGCCGCTCTCGGCGGAGTCATCGCCGTCATCCCCGCCTGTGAGGTCGGCGTCGAAGGAGCGGACTATCCCGTGGCCTACGGCGACTATCCCGACGGGTGCATCGCCACCACGGAAGCCGTCTACTACAACGGCTACCCGAGCTACTGGTGCGGCGGCCTCTGGTACTTCCGCGGCGAGGGGGGGCGCTGGGGTCACTACGGCCGCGAGCCACCCGGGCTCTATCAGCATCGCATGGGAGGCGGCCCTGGACGGCGCAACTACGAGAACGGCGCGCGAGGCGGACGTGGAGGCGGTGGTCGCGGCGGTGGCGGCCATCGCTGACCTCCCCCGAAGTAGGCCTTCTGGCCACTGAACACGCCCGGTGGCCGCCCGATTGTCCGCCGGCGAGAAGCCCCTGACCGAACGGATACCTAACGAGCTCGTAAGGTGGACGCTCGACCGCGGCTCGCGGTTGAGCCGCGGCCTATCCCGATACGAACCCCTCCTCTTCCTCTCACCCGCGGTATAGTGCGGGTCGCGATCAAGTTGCGGGGGGGCGACTTCGATGGGTCACAGCCCGATGCACACGACGGATGACGCGGGGGGCATCCACGAAGGCGCGCGCGACAGCGGGCCGTCGACGGCGCACACCGTCAGGGGCGCGTCGACGGTGATCCAATGGGATCCCAAGTCGCGCGTCGCCTTCGTCCGCTACGAGCGCGGCGCCAACCTGAGGTTGGCGTCGGGCGTGCTTCTCGTCGACGCGCTCACCGGGTGGATCGCCGGCGCGGGGGAGCCGTTCGCGGTGCTCGCAGACGCCGCCGGGCTCGACGGAACCGACGCCGAGTACCGGGCGACGGCGAGCGCGTTCTTCCGGAAGCACCGCGACACCGCGCACATCGCGCTCATCAACGTGGGCCCGGTGATCCACGTCATCGTCGAGATGTTCCGCGTGGGCACGGGCATCCAGCTGAAGACGTTCGGCAGCGAATCCGCGGCGCGCTCCTGGCTACGGACGAAAGGGATCGCGGCGTGAGGTGGTAGGCCATCCAGGGGGTCCGTCGTTGCGTTCGAGCTCGCCTTCCTTCGAAGACATCTTCGCTGCGATGTCCGCCGCTTCCGTCGGACAGCACGGCGCTCGCGTCGCGCTGCCGGACGAGCCGCAGCTCGACGACGTGGTGACGCTGTTCGCGATGAGCCTCAACGTGCTCCTCGACGACCTCTCTTCGCGGATCACGGCCGCGGAGCGCATGCGCGAGACGTACCGGGCGATGTTCGAGGGCAGCCCACGGCCGATGTGCGTCGTCGATCCCACGACGTTCGCCTTCGTGGCGGTGAACGAGGCCACCGTCCGGCACTACGGCTACACGCGCGACGAGCTCTCGACGATGCGGTCGCCCGACCTCTGGTTCCCGGAGGACCTCGACGCGAACCTCGAGATCACGAAACGCCCCCTGCCCCTTCGCGACGTCCTCATGCGCCACCGCAAGAAGGACGGCATGGCCTGCTGGGTGGAGGTTCACGTGAACGCGGTGGCCTTCGAGGGTCGCTCTAGCCGCCTGGTGCTCATCGACGACGTGACCCGGCGCGTCGCGGCCGAACAGGCGCGCAAGGCGGCCGAGGCGAGGTTCGCGCGGCTGGCCGGCTCCGGGCTCATCGGCATCCTCGTAAACAACCTCGACGGGCGCGTCCTCGAGGTGAACGGCGCTCTCGT
>JBEKGQ010000947.1:0-2843 GCA_050012715.1 Polyangiaceae bacterium | reverse complement strand
TCCCACGTCCTCCTCGCCGCCATGGCCGCGAAGGCGGTCGGACGCGCGGTCAAGCTCGTCGTCACCCGGCAGCAGATGTTCTCGATGGTGGGGCACCGCCCGCAGACCCGGCAGCGCGTGGTCCTCGGCGCCGCCGCGCGCGGCGTGCTCGTCGCCGTGAAGCACGAGGTCATCAGCGAGACGTCGAGCTTCGACGAGTTCGTCGAGCCGAGCGCGATCCAGACGCGGATGCTCTACGCGTGTCCCAACGTGGAGACGTCGCATCGCCTGGTGCGGCTCGACGTCGGCACGCCCACGTTCCAGCGCGCGCCGGGCGAGTCGACCGGCACCTTCGCCCTCGAGTCGGCGATGGACGAGCTGTCGTACGCCCTGCGCATGGACCCTCTGGAACTGCGCCTCCGCAACTATGCGGAGACCTCCCCCGAGGACGGCAAGCCGTGGTCCAGCAAGTCGCTGCGCGAGTGCTACCGGCAAGGCGCCGAGCGCTTCGGCTGGTAGAAGCGCAAGCCTCGACCGCGATCGACGCGCGACGGACGATGGCTCGTCGGCTGGGGCATGGCCACGGCGACGTATCCGGCGCGGCAGAGCCCTTCGTCGGCCATCGCGCGGGCGCGCCCCGATGGGACCGTGCTGGTGCAGGCCGGCTCCCAGGACATCGGCACCGGCACGTACACGATCATGACCCAGATCGCCGCCGACTCGCTCGGGGTGCCCTACGAGCGCGTCCGCTTCGAGCTCGGCGACACGACCTTCCCCGAGACCCCCGTGTCGGGAGGGTCGCAGACGGCCTCGAGCACCGGCTCGGCGGTGAAGATGGCCTGCCTCGCGCTCCGCCGGAAGCTCGTGGAGCGGGCGGTGGCCGATCCGGCCTCGCCCCTCCATGGGCTCTCGCCCGATGCGGTCGGGACGGACGGCGGCGCGCTCGTGGCGCTCGAGGATGCGACGAAGCGGGACCCGTTCGACGCGGTGGTGAGGCGCTCCGGGGAGCTGGAGCTGTCGGCCGAGTTTCACACGAAGGAGAAGGAGGACCGGAAGAAGTGCGCGTCCCACTCGTTCGGGGCCGACTTCGTGGAGGTTCGCGTGGACGCGGACCTCGGTGAGGTGAGGATCACCCGCGTGGTCGGCGCCTTCGCGGCGGGGCGGATCCTCAACGCGAAGACGGCTCGCAGCCAGCTCATCGGAGGGCTCGTGTGGGGCCTGGGGCTCGCGCTCTTCGAGCACACCGAGCGCGATTCCCGCACCGCGCGCGTCGTGACGCGGGACCTCGCGGACTACCACGTGCCGGTCCACGCCGACGTCCCCGCGATGGAGGTCATCGTCGTCTCGGAGGAGGACCCGCACGTGAACGAGATCGGCGCCAAGGGGATCGGCGAGATCGGCATCACCGGGATCGGCGCCGCGATCGCGAACGCGGTCTATCACGCGACGGGAACCCGGGTCCGGGAGCTCCCCATCACCCTCGACAAGCTGCTGTGAGGCGCGACCGATGCACGAGATGAAGTCGATCGCCATCGCCGCCGCGGGGCTGAGGCGTCAGTCCGAGCCGTACCTGACCGCCACCGTCGTGCGCGTCCGGGGCTCGTCGTACCGGCGCCCGGGGGCGCGAATGCTCGTCACGCGTGACCGATGGGTGAGCGGCTCGGTGAGCGGGGGGTGCCTCGAGCACGACGTCCTGCGGAGAGGCTGGTGGCGGACTCGCGACGGAGGGCCGCACCTCGTCACCTACGACGCGCGATCGCAGGACGAGCTCGGATGGGGGCTCGGCGTCGGGTGCGACGGGACGGTCGACGTGCTCCTCGAGCCAGCGAGCGACGGCGGCGTGGACGCCATCGGCTTCATCGGGCGGTGCTTCGAAAAGCAGGAGCGGGGAGCCCTGGCGACGCTGTTCGGGGGCGCCGGCAAGCTCGGCGCGCACGTGGCGGTCACGGCGGGAGGCGCGGTCGAATCCGACGACCTGGACGACGGCGCGCATCGAGCGCTCGCGGGCGAGTGTCGGCTCGCCCTCGAGTCGGGAGAGTCCCGCGTCGTGGGCTGCCACTCGGCGGCCGGCCCGCTGGACGCCCTGGTGGAAGCGGTCCTACCGCCGCCGCGACTCTTCGTCGTGGGCGCGGGGCACGACGCGGTGCCGGTCGTGACGATGGCGCAGACCGTCGGCTGGGAGACGATCGTCTGCGATGCGACGGGACGGTTCGCCACGCGCGAGCGCTTCGCGACCGCCGACGAGGTCCTCGCACTCTCGCCGGCCGAGGTCGCGGCGCGCGTCGACACCAGCGATCGCGCCATGGCAGTCGTGATGGCCCACGACTACGAGAGAGACCGGGCGTGCCTCGCCGCGCTCCTCGCGACGCGGGTCCTCTACATCGGAATGCTGGGCCCCCGACGCCGCACCGCGCGCATGCTCGAGGAGCTCGGCCTCGAGGCCATGGATCCTCGCGTCCACGCTCCGGTGGGCCTCGCGATCGGAAGCGAGACGCCCCCGGAGATCGCTCTGGCGATCGTCGCGGAGGCGCAGTCCGTCCTGACTGGCACGAGCGGCGCCCCGCTTCGAGAGAGACCCGGCGCCATCCACGCGGAACCGGCGAGCCCATGAAGGTCGCCGCCGTACTGCTGGCCGCCGGCGACTCGCGACGCCTCGGACGCGCGAAGCAGCTGCTCCCCTACCGCGGCACGCCCTTGCTGCGCAGGCTCGCGAGCGAGGCGTGCGCTTCTCGATGCGACGTCGGCGTCGTCATCCACGAGCGCAACGGCGCGGTCGAGGCGTGCCTCGACGGACTGCCGGTCCACGTGATCGGCAATCCCGAGTGGGCCGAGGGAATGGCGTCGTCGATACGGCGAGGCACGCG
>JBEKGQ010000946.1:0-2848 GCA_050012715.1 Polyangiaceae bacterium | reverse complement strand
TACGCGTCCGCTGCCCCTGCCTCAAGAACGTCTCGCGCTCCTGGCTTCATTCGAACGTTTGATCCGTTGTGCCACCGTGGGCCCACTGGATGGAGATGCGGGGTCCCCTTCGGGACAGTCGTGTCGTGCAAACGTTGACGGCATCCCGCGCAGACGTCTCTCCTTCCCGCCTCGGCCACGCGCGCACGCCATTTGCTCTGCATCACCTCCATGGCGGCCCGGAGCACATCCCTCGAGGCAGTCCGACGCTCTGAAATGACGGAAACGGCGAGAGTCGGGCATCACGTTGGGGGGGAACGCAACGGACACGGAATCCAACCGCTGGGACGGAGAAGCGAGAAACGATGAGCAGGAAGGGGCGTCGAGGCAGGGGTGGGAAGGGCAGCTCGGTCGCGCCGCCGGCGGTGGCGGCGGACGAGCAGATCGTCCCGGCGTCGGAGCCGGAGGGCGATGAGCAGGTGATCGCGGCCTCGATGGCCGAGGAGCCGCCGCCCGAACCGGCGCCGGTGCGCCCGCGCGCCGAGACGCCGGTGGCGTTCGCGCAGCCGGAGGAGCCGCCGGCCGAGGTCGAGGCGGCGCCGGTCATCCCGAGGGATGACAGCAGCTACCCGCCGGTGGACCTCGACAAGCACTTTTTCGATGGGGTGCTCGATGGCGAGCGCCACTCGCGTCCGTCGTACTCGCAGTGGGACGACGAGGAGCGCGACCCGCGCATGGCCCTCAAGCTGACCCCGGAGGTCGCCCGGCGCCGCGCCGATCTGTCCCGCTACGTGAAGTTCGCCGTGGCGGCGGCGTCGGCGCTCTGCCTGGCGGCGCTCGTGAAGGTCGCCGTGGCACGGAGCGCGACGGACGCCGGGACGTCCCACTCGTCGACCGTCGCCGCGGCCGCGGCGGCCCCGGTGAAGACGGCGGTGCCGGTCGTAGCCCCGCCCGCGGAGACGCAGGCGGCCGCCCCGGTCCCGGTGGCGGCTCCGGCGGAGACGGCGGCGGCGACTCCGCCCGCGGACACGACGGCCCCGGCGGCCTCGGCCGCCACGGAGCTCGATCCGAAGGCGGCGGCGGTGGAGAAGAACAAGGCGCGCACGCTGCTCGAGCGCGGCAAGAACGCCGACGCCATCGAGGCGGGCGAGAAGAGCGTGGCCCTCGACCCGACGGACGGCGAGGCGTGGCTCATCCTCGGCGCGGCCTACCAGGAGAAGGGTGACATGAAGAACGCCCGTCGTTCCTACAAGGCCTGCCTGGAGCAAGGAAAGCGCGGACCGAAGTACGAGTGCGCGGCGATGCCCCACTGAGCGGGTGACGGCATCGTCCTCGTTCGTGGCGCCGTGCGTTGACAGTGTGTGACGCGCCGGCTACGAGTCGCGCACCCCCGACGTCGACGAGGTGTGCGCGTGTTCAAGAAGGTGTGCCTCTTTGCCGGGAACGCGAACGCGGTTCTTGCGGCGGCGATCGGCCAGTACCTGGAGACGCCGCTCGGCAAGTGCAAGATCACGCGCTTCAGTGACGGCGAGAGCTTCGTCGAGATCGGCGAGAACGTGCGCGGGGTGGATGCGTTCGTCATCCAATCCACGAGCACGCCGACGAACGACAACGTGATGGAGCTCCTCATCATGGCGGACGCCCTGCGGCGCGCCTCGGCGGGGTCGATCACGGCGGTGATGCCGTACTACGGCTACGGACGCCAGGACCGGAAGGTGGCGCCGCGCACGCCCATCACGGCGAAGCTCGTGGCGGACCTCATCCAGACGTCGGGCGTGAACCGGGTCGTCTCGGTCGACCTCCACGCCGGGCAGATCCAGGGGTTCTTCAACATCCCCTTCGATCACCTCTATGCGATGCCGGTCTTCCTCGAGGACTACCTCAAGAAGAACTTCGACGCGTCGTCGGTGTTCGTGTCGCCCGACGCGGGGGGCGTCGAGCGCACGCGCGCCTACTCGAAGCGCCTCGGGGCATCGCTCGCGATCATCGACAAGCGCCGCGAGCGCGCCAACGTGAGCGAGGTGGTGAACCTGATCGGCGAGGTGAAGGGCAAGGACTGCATCATCATCGACGACATCATCGACACCGCCGGCACGCTCACCGGGGCGGCGCAGGCCCTGCACGACAAGGGCGCGCGGCGGATCGTCGCGTGCGCGAGCCACGGCGTCCTCTCGGGCCCGGCGGTGCAGCGGATCGCGGCCTCGCCGCTCACCGAGGTGGTGGTGAGCGACTCGATCGCCCTGTCGGACGCCGCCAAGTCCTGCGCGAAGATCAAGCAGATCTCGATCGCGCGCCTCCTCGGCGAGGCCATCAAGCGGATCCACAGCTCGGACAGCGTCAGCTCGCTGTTTGCCTGAGTCCGGCGCTCTGCTACAGAGGCCGTCCACATCGAACCCCGCATGCCCGGCGCGCTCGTCGCGACCGCGCGGACAGGGGATGGAGAAACGAACGCCATGACCGCCGTCCAGATGCCCACGTTGAAGGCCCAGAACCGCGTCGCCGCCGGCAAGGCCGAGGCCCGCCGCCTGCGCCGCACCGGCCTCGTGCCCGCCGTCGCCTACGGCAAGGGCCTGCCCGCCACGAGCATCGCCGTCACCCCGAAGGAGGTCGCGGTCATCCTCAAGAGCGAGCGCGGGCAGAACACGGTCGTGGAGCTCGAGCTCGGCGACAAGAAGTTCCTCGCGATGATCCGTGACTTCGTGCTGCACCCGGTCAAGCGTCACCTCGAGCACATCGACTTCATCGAGGTGAAGCTCGACAAGCCGGTCGACGTGAACGTGCCGCTCTTCACGACCGGCAAGGCGGTGGGCGTGACCGCGGGTGGCGTGCTCCGCATCGTCTACCGCACGGTGCCTGTCCGGTGCCTGCC
>JBEKGQ010000945.1:0-2854 GCA_050012715.1 Polyangiaceae bacterium | reverse complement strand
AACCGCGCCGGCACGTCGACGACGGCGCGGTAGTCGTGGTCGCGCGGGAACTCCGCCAGGAGCGGCGCATGGCCGGCCCCCTCGAACCGCGGCAACGTCGCGGCCACCCGCTGCGTCTCGCGCCGCTCCCAGAAGGTCCCCGGCGGCCACACGAGGTCCTTCTCGAACGCCGCGTCGGCGGCCCCGTTCGTCCGCGCCAGCTCCGCGTAGAGCTCGTCCACCACGCGGCGCACCTCCGGGAAGGCGCGGTCGATCTCGCGCCCGAAGAGCGCCACGTCGGGCGGCACCTCGAGGCGCAGCCCCGGCGCGAGCACCTGGAACATCGGATCGATCGGGAGGACCCGCCGCCGGAACGTCTGCGACTGCGCCAGCTCCACGAGGACGCGGCCCCACGCGGGCGATGACCCGGCGAGGAACGTGAACGGCCGCCGCGCGAGCTTCACCCCGTCGTGCTCGTAGCTCGCCGGCAGCCAGCCCTGGCCCAGCACGAGCACGCGCCACGACCGTCGCGCGAGCAGCGCCGCCGCCGACAGCGCGCCGATGCCGGCCCCGAGGACCGCCACGTCGTAGTGCTTCGCCATCGCCGCGCCTTACTTCGCCCGCACCCGGACCCGCGCCCGCCCCCCGGCGACCGGCTCGACCGAGACCCGCCCCTCGGCCATCCACTGGAGCACCTGCGGGAGCAGCTCGTGCTCCTTCGCCAGGATCCGCAGGCGCAGCGACTCCTCGTCGTCGCCCTCTTCGACCGGGACCGTGGCCTGCGCGATGATCGGCCCGGTGTCCGTCCCGCCGTCGACGAAGTGCACGGTGCAGCCCGCCACGCGGACGCCGTAGTCGAAGGCCTGCTTCTGCGAGTGGACGCCCGGGAACGCCGGCAGGAGGGAAGGGTGCACGTTGACGACGCGCATCGGGAACGCCCCGAGGAGCACGTCGGTCACCAGGCGCATGAACCCCGCCAGCACGACCACCTCGACCCCCCGGGCGCGCAGCACCTCGACGAGCGCCGCATCGAACGCGCGCCGGTCCGCGTACGCCCGGTGATCCACGACGACCGTCTCCACGCCCGCCGCCATCGCCCGCGCGAGGCCGCCCGCATCGGCCACGTTGGACACGACCACCGCGACGCGCGCGTCGAGCCGCGCGCCCGCGACGGCGTCGAGGATCGCCTGCAGGTTGCTCCCCGTCCCGGAGACGAGCACCCCGAGCTTCATCACGCCGGCCACTCGACGCGCTCCTCGAAGGCCCGGTCCGCCTCGACCGCCACGACGCGGCCCATCGCGATGGGGCTCTCGCCGAGGCCCTGCAGGACCATCGTCGCGCGCGCGGCGTCCACCGGCGCGACGACGAAGACGAACCCGATGCCCTGGTTGAAGGTGCGCCGCATCTCCGGCTCGCTGACGCCGGCGCCCCGGGCGATGAGATCGAGCAGCGGCGGGCGCGACCACGCGTGCTCGATGCGCAGGCCCAGGCCGTCGGGGAGGACGCGCGGGAGGTTCCCGGGCAGGCCGCCGCCCGTGATGTGGCTCATCGCGCGCACGTCGATGCCCGCGCCCAGCAGCGCCTGCACGTGGCGCGCGTAGAGGCGCGTCGGCGCGAGGAGCGCGGCGCCGACGGTCTTGCCGCCGAGCTCCGGCGGCGTCGCGTCGAGCGGGAGGGCCATCGCCTCGAGGAGCGCTTTGCGCGCGAGCGAGTACCCGTTGGAGTGGAGGCCGCTCGACCCGAGCCCGATGGCCACGTCGCCCTCCGCGACGCGCGCGCCGTCGACGAGCTTCTTCCGCGCGACGACGCCGACCGCGAAGCCGGCCAGATCGTACTCGCCCGGCGCGTACATCCCGGGGAGCTCCGCCGTCTCCCCGCCGAGGAGGGCGCACCCGCTCTCCTTGCAGGCCGCCGCGATGCCGGCGACGACCTTCTCCGCCACGTCGACGTCGAGCTTGCTGGTCGCGAAGTAGTCGAGAAAGAAGAGCGGCCGCGCGCCGCAGGTGATGACGTCGTTCACGCACATGCCGACGAGGTCGAACCCGATGGTGGCGTGGATGCCGGTCGCGAAGGCGATCTTCAGCTTGGTCCCGACGCCGTCGGTGCCGCTGACGAGCACGGGATCCTCGACGTCCCCCGGCACCCGGCAGAGGCCGGCGAAGCCGCCGACGTCGCTCACGACCTCCGCGATGCGCGTCGCCGCGGCGAGCGGCTTGATGCGCTCGACGAGGGCATCGCCCGCGTCGATGTCGACGCCGGCCTGCTTGTAGGTGAGGGGCATGAGGGCACGGACGGTAGCGCGGAGGGGGAGGGCCGCCAAGCCGCCAAGCCGCCGATGGAAACGGGCATACTGCGAGGCGTGACGGAACGACGGGTGAGGACCGGAGCGCCCGCGCGGATCCACCCGCCGAGCGTGGTGGCGGAGGGGGCGGTGCTGGGGACCGACGTGGTCGTCGGGGCGTTCTGCTTCGTGGCCAAGGGAGCCGTCGTGGGCGCGGGGACGCGCATCCAGTCGCACACGAGCGTGTGGGAGGGCGTGGAGCTGGGGGAGGACGTCTTCGTGGGCCCCGGCGCGGTGTTCACGAACGTGCGCCACCCGCGCGCGGCGTTCCCCCGGGCGCCGCGCTGGGATCGCACCGTCGTCGAGGACGGCGCGAGCGTGGGCGCGGGCGCGGTGCTGGTGGCGCCGGTGAGGGTGGGGCGATGCGCGATGGTCGGCGCGGGCGCGGTCGTGACGCGCGACGTCCCCGCGCACGCCGTCGTCGTGGGCAACCCGGCGCGCGTCGTCGCGTGGGCGTGCGAGTGCGGCGAGACGGTCGGGCGCGGGGAGGAGCGACCGACGGGGGCGCGCTGCGAGGGATGCGGCCGGGAGCTC
>JBEKGQ010000944.1:0-2863 GCA_050012715.1 Polyangiaceae bacterium | reverse complement strand
CAGCGGAAAGCTCGGGTCGTTCTTCTTCCGCGACAGACGCTCTTCTTGCACCGCCGCGACGGGGACGCCGTCGACGACGAGCGCGGCCGCCGAGTCGTGGAAGTGCGCCGAGATGCCGAGGATCCTCATGGGGTCAGTACTGCGCCCGGAGAGTCTTTGCCTCGGCGGCGCGCGAGTCGATCCAGCCGTCGGGCTTCTTGCCCTCCTTTCGCTTCGCGAGGAGTGCGAACACCGGGAGGATCACGAAATACTGCGCGATGAGGAGGACGCCGCCGAGGACGTTGGAGAGCGCCGACGCCAGGCGGAGGTACGCCTTCCACGCGCGTGCGAGGTGCGCCCAGAAGACGCGCCGTCGGCGCTTGCCAGGAGCGACGCGGCCGAGCTGGGCGTAGCTGTAGTTCGTGTGGAAGGCCTCGTCGCGAAGCACGACGCGGAAGACGTCGCGCGTCGCGGGATCACTCGCGAGGACGCGCTGGTACACGACGAAGCGGCGCGCCCCGGCGCGCTCCGAGAGAAAGAGGAACGCGAGCAGAGAGGCATCGCTCTCGCCCTCCACGTCGAGGACGTCGAGGCCCCGCTCTCCCGGGGTCAGCCAGTCGGCCTGGAAAGACGGCCCGGCGCCTGCCGCCTCATCGAACGCGAGCGAGGACAGTATCTGGTGGGCGCGCTCGGAGAAGAGCCGCGCATGCCGCTGCTCGTCGAGCGAGTGCCGGAGGTAGAGCCGCCGCAGGAGCGCGTCGCCCGTGCACTCGGCGGCGCGCGCCATGTCGCGACCGCTGTCGGCCTCGGTCGCCGCGAAGCCGAGGAGCTTGTGCGCGCGCCGCAGTGGGCTGGCCCAGACCCAGAGGTGCACGGGGCGGAGCACCCGGTCGACCCCTCCCGATCCGATGAGCCGGAGACTCGTCTCGCCTCGCCCCGCGTCCGTCCCGCCCGTAGTCACTCGAGGTCAGGGTACCCGATGAGGTACCCGAGACAAGAGTGCCGGTGGGACGATCAGGCCGCGGCGCGACGGCGCAGCTCGAATCGCATCTCGTCGAAGCTCGGCGACTCCTTGCCCCGAGCGCGACAGAGGAGGAAGAGCGCGTGGTGCACCTCGGCGTGATCCGGAGCGGCGATCGAACCGTCGAGACGGTTGCGATCGCACGCCAGCGCAAACGCGGCATTGAGCTCGTCGCCGCGCGCGTACTCGAGGTAGGCCTGCGCCTCCTCGTACGTGACGGTCTCGAGGCTCTTGATGCTCGGCTTCTTCCTCATGTCGTTCCCTTCGTCGCCGCGCGTGGGCGGCGACAATGCCCCGTCCTGTGCCTCTTTGGCCTTCGTGCGGCGCGTGCGCCTCATGAAGGGATAGACCAGTGCGAGTGCTATGCCGGCGCTCCAGGCCCCGACACTGCGTTCGCCGACCGCTGCCTGTCGCCGCTCGCCCTGCTGCGCGATGCGTACGACGCGGTCGGAACCCACGAGGAGCCGGACTCCTCTCGCATGCGAGCCGTAGGCCGAATGGCTTCGGCGACCATCGCGCCGGGTTGCTACAGTGGCTCGTCGGATTTCCAGATCCGGCATCTGCCTCGTCCGGTTCGCGCGAGGGCGCCCCGGCAGTTATTAACCTAACCCTCCCGAACGCCAGAGCCAACTATTTGTTGTCCTCTTTTTGGGGACTGTGCGAGGGCCAGGCAGGCGTCATCGGACGCCCTGCCAGCCAGCGGGACATCGCGACGAGCGCGCTCCCCGCGTGCTGCGCGTAGTCGATGCGCAGTTGCCAGTCGACCTCGCTCCCCGGCATGGCGCCCTCCACGGCAGAAGGGTCGCGCAAGAGGTAGCCCCTCCCCGCGGGCAGCTGATGCCGCAAGAGCATCGCGAGCGAGCGGCGCAGCTCTCGTTCGAGCGCCCCGAGCTCTTCCGCAGGTCGCCCAGCTCGCCTCGCCGCGTCGAGCGTCGCGAGGCCAGCCTCGGCACGGCTCCCGGCCGGTGTGAGGTGCGGAGTGACGATGGGCCCGACGCCGTACGTACCGTCCGCGTCGTAGGGCGTGTCGCCCGGGGCGTACATGAGCCGGCGCCCGTAGTCTTCCCAGCCGAGGCAGAACGTCAGCGCCTTCTCGCGCACGGGAGCGGCGAGACGGTCCCACAGGTCGTCCATCGCCTGACAGGTCCAGTGCTCTTCGCCCCAGTAGTACCGGCTGCCGAAGAAGCTCCACGCCGGACCGTCGAGCCGCTCGAGGGCGCGCGTCGCGGCGTCGAGGTCGCGCGCGTCACCGAGGAGTGCGTGGGCGCGGGCGAAGGCAAGCGCGGCCTCGCCCGTGTAGTAGAGGAGCTGGACATCGACTGGGCGCCTGGCGCGCCGATCGTAGAGGTGCATCAGCTCGCCGTCAGCCCGCTGCTGGGCGCGGAGAAACGCGGTGAGGTCGGGGACTAGAAGCGCATAGCCGTCGTCGAGGTGACTGCGGGCGATCTCGACGAAGGCGACGACGGCGAGGGCGGTCGAGCCCACCTCCGCGAGCTCGCCGTCCGCCTCGCCGATGCAGCGGTGGTCGCCGCAGGGAACGAGCGCGTGGTCGCGCAGGCGACCGCCGGCGCGGAGCGCGGCGAACCGGAGGTCGGGATCGCCCGTCAGGGCGGCGACCTGCGCGAGGAAGTAGGTGGCGCCCGCGTGGCGTGGCCAGTCGTAGCCGGGGAGCGTCTGGTTGGTCGTCGCGGCGACGAGGTAGCGGAACCGGCCCTGCGCATCGACGCCACGCGCGAGGTAGCGGCCCAGGCCGACGGCGCCCTCACGCGCGTCGGCGTCGTCGAGGCCGTCCGCGGTGATGGCACGTGCCGACGGCGCGCCGGCCACCGTGCGGACGACGCGGATGCGACGGAGAACGCCGTG
>JBEKGQ010000943.1:0-2871 GCA_050012715.1 Polyangiaceae bacterium | reverse complement strand
CCGGCTGATCGGCGGCGACGTGAAGGAGCGTCTCCGCGCCGAGGCTCAGCCCCACGGCGCGCGCGTGCTCGACCCCGAGGGCGTCGAGGAGGGCGACGACGTCGCGCGCGCATCCGTGAAACGAGAAGGCGCCGCCCGGATTCGTGGAACGGCCATGGCCCCGTGCGTCCGGAAGAATCACCCGGAAGCTCCGGGCCAGGGCCTGCAGATCGAAGACGTGCCGCCAGTCGTCTCCCGTGCCCGTCAGTCCGTGGAGCAGGAGGAGCGGCTCGCCCGCCCCGAGCTCCGTGACGTGCAGGTCCGCTCCGTCGACCGCGATCGTCCGCGTCACCATGTCCATGTCCGCCTCCGTCCAGAGGTCGGCGTACCGGAGGACGTCCGCGCTCGTAATCTTCCGCTTTTTCGACTAGAGTCGCCGTAGGTCGCTTAGGGCAGGGAGCGTTCTCGCACCGCCCGCCGCCGCGCTCTCGCCGACGGGGCCGGACCGACGGAGAACTGTTCACGCCGGCCGCGGCGCGAGCTTCCGGATGAGCCCTTCCTGCGCCGTCGACGCGACGAGCCGGCCGTCCTGCGTGAACACGCGCCCGCGCACCAGGCCTCGCGAGCCGCGCGCGACCGGCGAGTCCATCACGTGGAGCAGCCACTCGTCGGCGCGGAACGGCGCGTGAAACCACATGACGTGATCGAGGCTCGCCACTTGGACCTTGCCGGTGAAGAACGACACGCCGTGAGGGAAGAGCGACGTGGCGAGGAAGCCGTGATCGGACGCGTAGGCGAGCAAGTAACGGTGCAGCGCCGGGTTGTCCGGAAGGCGCCCCGTCGTCTTCAGCCACACGAGCCGCCGCGGCGGCATCGGCGTGGGATGGATGGGATGGTCGATGACCTCGATCGGCCGCATCTCGAACGGCTGCTCGCGCGTGAATCGCTCGACGAACTGCGCCGGCGCCAGCTTGGCCGCGACGGCCTGCTTGAAGCGCTCCTGCTCGGTCGGCACCGATTCGGGCGGCGGGACGTCGGGCATCGCGTCCTGGTGCTCGTAGCCGTCCTCCGCCTTGTGGAACGACGCGGCCATGTTGAAGATCGCCTGGCCGGACTGGATGGCGACCACGCGACGGGTGGTGAAGGAGCCGCCGTCGCGGATGCGGTCGACATCGTAGACGATGGGCTTGCTCACGTCGCCGGGCCGCAGGAAATACGCGTGGAGCGAGTGCACGTCGCGGTCCGCGGGCGCCGTCTGCACCGCCGCCGAGAGGGCCTGCCCGAGCACCTGGCCGCCGAAGACGGTTCCCCAGCCGAGGTCCTGGCTCTGGCCGCGGAAGAGGTTCTCCTCGATGCGCTCGAGCGCGAGGAGGGTCACCAGTGAGTCGAGGATCTGTCCCATGGTCCCGTTCCCGCAACTAGACTGCGCGCTCCGGCAAGGCAACCACGGAGGACGCCCCGATGATCACGCTCTACCACGCCCCCACGAGCCGCTCTTCCCGCTTCGTCTGGCTCCTCGAGGAGCTCGGCGAGCCCTACGAAGTGAAGCTCGTCTCGATCGGCCGTCGCGATGGGAGCGGCGCGCCGCCGCCGCCCGCGTACCGCAAGATTCAGCCCCACGGCAAGGTGCCCGCGATCGAGCACGACGGCGTCGTCGTCTTCGAGTCGTCGGCCATCGCGCTCTACCTGAGCGACGCGTTCCCGCGGGCCGAGCTCGGCGTCCCCATCGGCGACCCGAAGCGCGGGCCGTACCTGACGTGGCTCGCTTACTACACCGGCGTCCTCGAGCCGTCGTTCGTCGGCAAGGCGCTGGGGTTTACCACGATCAACAGCACCACCGGCTGGGCCGCGCCGGACGACGTGATCGCGCACGTCGTCGAGGCGCTGAAGCGGGGCCCGTACCTCCTCGGCGAGCAGTTCACGACCGCGGACATTCTGTACGGCAGCACGTTCAAGCTCTTCGAGGGGAGCCCGCTCCTGCCGCCCAACGAGGCGATCCTGGCCTACATCGACCGCGTCGTGAAGCGCCCCGCGTACGCGCGCGCCGCGGCGAAGGACACCGAGGGGACGCCGTTCGCAGGCTAGAATGCCTTCGTGGCGAAGGAGCAGGAGAAATCGCCGGCTCGCCTCGTCGGGCGGTACCACCGTCCCGTCCGCCGTCCTCGCGCTCGCGGGCTTGGCGGTCTCGATGGCAGGCCGGATGATCAGCGCGGCGCCACGGGCTTCCCGAGGATGCCCATGGCCGCTCACGCGCACGTCGACCGGCGCTTCGATCAGGTCGATGAGCGTCTCGAACGGGGCGAGCACGAAGCAGCGTAGGCGGTTTTCTGGGCCATCGCAGCACGCCCGCAGGAGCCGTGGTCGCCCGCGCTTACTGCCGCCCCAGCACGGCCGCCACCACGACCCCGATGCTCGCGGCGATCGACACGACGACGAAGAGCGCCGCGCTCTTCCTCCTCACCGCGTCCACGCGGGCGACCTCGCGGCGGGATACGGCGACGATGCCCTCCCGCGCGGTGCGGTAGTCGGCGGTCGCCCTCGGCGGCGCGTAGAGGACGCTCGTCATCGGCTCGAGCCCCGTCGACGCCAGCGGGAGCGGCGGTCCTCCGTCGTCGGGACGCACCGCGCCGTCGGGTTCGACGATCCCGCTCTGCCATCCCGCGAGCTTCGCGGCTTGCCGGCGCCTCGCTCGCACTACGAGGAGTGCCGCGAACGACAGGCCGAGCGCCAGGATCGCGACGAGCATCGGCTCGACGCCGACGGCGTGGCCGGTCGGTTCGGCGCGGAAGGCGACATACGGCGTCTCCTTCGCCGTACCGAGGACGTACTCGCCGTCGGGCGCCTGATGCAGCTCGAGCGACGTCACGAACATCCCGTAGCGATCGAAGGGCA
>JBEKGQ010000942.1:0-2874 GCA_050012715.1 Polyangiaceae bacterium | reverse complement strand
GGATGGCGCTCTTCCCCTTGATGAACCCGACGACGTTCGCGACCGCGAACTTCGGTGGGATGGAGATGAGCATGTGCACGTGGTCAGGCATCAGGTGACCTTCTTCGATCTGGCTCTCCTTCGTATCCGGCCGGTCTAGACCACCTGGCGTGAGCGGCGAATCGGCCCGAAGCTCACGATCGTGAAGGGCAAGCGGGGCGAGAGGCGTGGGAGAGACGGACGCGGTAGAGCGTCGGGTCGCCGAGCCGAAGTGGAACCCTCGAGTGTGCTGCCTGGCGTCCTGTCCCTTCTATTTGCCGGCAGCGGCGCGCGCGGCGAGCCAGGCGTGGGGGAGCAGATCGTCGAGGCGACCCTTGAAGCGGGTGTCGACGATCTTGGCGAGCACGTCGCGGAGGTAGTCGAACGTCGGCACCTTGTGGAGCCAGCAGTTGGTGAGGATCGTGAGCAGCGTGGCCAAGCGCTTGCCGCCTTCGTCGGAGCCGGCGAAGAGGGCGTTTTTGCGAGTGAGGGCGGTTTTCCGTTGGTTGCGCTCGACGTGCGCGTTCGAGATGGGGACGCGGGGGTCGTCAAGGTAGACCGAGAGCGTGTCCCACTGGTTGATGGCGTAGAAGGTGGCCTTGCCGAGGGGGCTCTTGGGCTCGGCGACGTCGTGCAGCTCGGCGATCGCGCGGTGCAAGCGGAGCATGACGGGTTTGGCGAGCTCACGCCGGCGAGTTCCGAGCTCATCGAGATCGACGTAAGCCGCGCGAGCGTCGGCCTCGATGGCATAGAGGCCACCGATGTGGTGCAGGGCGATCGCGGCGCGGGCGTCGCCGGCCTCGAGCGCAGTGACGAACTTTCGGCGGCAATGATCCATGCACCCGGCGCGAATCAACGCGGGCGAGCGACCGATGAAGGCGGCGTTGATCCCGGCGTACCCGTCGCCCTGGACGACCGTGCCTTTGAACTCCGCGAGTGCCTTGCAGGCGGCGTCGCCGTCCCAGCTCGGCGTGAACTCGCAGAACGCGAGGCAATTCTGGTCGCCGATATACGTCCAGATGTGCCCTCGCTTGATCCCTTTGGGGTGCTCGTGGTCGAGCACGGGCATCCCCGTGTCGTCGAGGCTGAGCAGGTAGCAAGTGCCGAGCGTAAGCTGCCGGGCCCGCGCGGCGAGCGGCTCGAGCAGGTCCGCGGCGCGGGCAAACCAGTCCCCGATCGTCGAGGGTGCGAGGCGAATGCCGCTGCGCTCGTAGATCTTGGTCTGCCGATAGAGCGGCGAGCTGTCGTCGAGCTTCGACACGACGATCTGCGCCAGGAGCCCCGCCCCCGGCCGCCCGCGGTCGATCGGTTTGGGTGTCCCCTCGGCGGTGGCGACGCCCGCTTCGCACTTCTTGCAGACGACCTTTTCGAGTCGCTCCTCGCGAATGAAGAATTCAGCAGGCTTGAACTCCCATATCGACTGAGTGTCGTAGCCCATAGGCGACTTCTGCTCGCCACACTCGTCGCACACGCGCTTGTCGTCGCTGACGGGGATGAACACGACCTCGCGGCGCAAGTGCTCCGGGAACGGCTTCTTGTGCGGGGTCTTAGGCGTGGCGGCGGGCGTACCCGCGGGCGCATTGGCCGTTTTGGCGGGGGGCCCGGCCGCCGGAGTCCCCGCGGGGACCTCGGTCTCCGGCGTCTCGGCGAGCTTGGCCTGCTCCTCCGTGAGCTTCGCGAGAAAAAGTGCGAGCTGCTCCTTGGAGATGCGCTCGGACTTCTTGCGGCCGAGCAACTTCAACGCGGCCTGCAGACGCCAGGTGAGCTCGTCGTTTCGCGACAGGGCTTCGCCGAGCATCCCGACGACGATCTTCAAGAGCTCGTCCTTCTCCCCTTGGTCGAAGAGCCGCTCGAGGGTGGCGCGCACACCCTCGACTTCAGGCTTCTTCTTCCAGAAAGGGGGAACCGCGGTCGCCATCGCGACGAGCGTATTAATCGAAAGCGTTCCGAACAAAAAGAGAAAAACGCATCACGCGGGCGCCGCCGCGGCGTCCCGCGAATCGCGCGACTCGGGCGGCGACCATCGGGGACGCCGCCGTGCACCGCGCAGGTCGATGCCCTCGAGAATGAGCGCCAGCTCCGCCGACTCCATCTCTACATGCGTCTGGCCCTCTGCCACGCGCTCGAAGGGGGTGCGAAATCGTCCACGCTCGAGACGCTTCGATACCAGGCAATAGCCCGAGCGGTCCCAAAACAAGATGCGCGCGTGATCGCCGCGCCGGTTGAACACGACGAACAGGTGCCCACTCCGGGGGTCCTCGTGCAGGGCTTCCCGCACGAGCGCGGCAATCCCGTCGAACTGTTTGCGCATGTCGCACGGCGCCGTCGCGACGTACACGCGCACCGAGGGCGGCAGCGTCAGCATGACACACCCTCCTCGAGCGCCGCGATCACGCGACAAAGCAGATCGGCGTCGAACTCGAGCCCGACACGGACTGACCGCCCCCCGCGAAGCTTCACTTCGATTCCCGCGGACCTCAGCTCCGCGTCTTCCCTCTTCGCTTTCACGCGCACCGGCACAAACGTCGGCGCCGCCGCCTTCACCTCAGGAAAGCGCTTCGTCCAAGCGCGGACTCGCTGCTCCTGGAGCTCGTGCCGACGCGCGAACTCCGCAACCGTTTGCCCGCTTCGCGCCAGCGCTTCGAGCATCGCCCGACCCTCGCGCGCGGACCATCGCCGACTCTCCGGCGGCGCCCACGTCTTCACCGCATCCTCGCCCATTCGCGTCACCTCCGCAGCGGACTATGCCCCCCGCGGTCGCACTGCTGAAGATGGGGGCCACCGGGTGGATACGCCTCGCCGGCGGGGCCGAGCCGATTCTGCTCTGCTGGGAGCGTCCCCCCTTTACGGACGCGA
>JBEKGQ010000941.1:0-2874 GCA_050012715.1 Polyangiaceae bacterium | reverse complement strand
AGGCTCCGGTGCACCGTGTCGAGGTTCGCCCCCATCATCGCGTCCCACACCCCGTCGTCCGCCTCCTCGTGGAGCGGCTTGCCCCCCCGCCATCCGCCCGCGATGAGCGCCGCCCGCGACGGCGCCGCCCCCAGCTCCTTCGCGATGCGCGGCATGGCCTCCGCCCACGTGGCCTCGACCGCGATGTCCCCCGCCACGACGCAGGCGCCGCCCAGCGCCGCCGCCAGCTCCGCGAGCCGCTCTCGCCCGCGCTCCGCGTCGACCAGCGCGAGCTTCTGCCCGCGCGCCGAGAGCACCCGCGCCACCTCCGACCCCAGGGCGCCGGCCGCGCCCGTCACCACCGTCACGTCCGCCATGGCCGAGGCTTATCACGCCGCCACGTCGCGCAGCTCCTCCAGCCTCGCCCGCAGCTTCCCACACGCGCGCTCCTCGATCTGGCGCACGCGCTCCTTGCTCACGCCGAGCCTCACCCCGAGCTCCTGCAGCGTGCGCGGCTCGTCGCTCATCAGCCGCTCGCGCACGATCATCCGTTCGCGGTCGGTGAGCTCCCGCAGCGCCTCGGTCACCGCCACGCGGGCTCGCCCGCGGCGCTCCTCGGCGCTCGCGTCGTCCTCCGGGGACGGCGCCGTCCCCGCGAGGCGGTCGATCAGCGCGCCGCGATCGTCGGGCCGGGCCTCGAGGCTCGTCTCGCGCCCGGCGAGGAGCGGCAGGAGCCACTCCGCCTTCTCGGGGCTCATCCCGCTCGCCTCGGCCAGCGCGGCCGGGTCCGACTCGCGCGTCTTGCGGTAGAAGCGCAGCGCGCGCCGCTCGGACTTCGTCGTCCCGAGGCGAACGACCCGGTAGCCTCGCACGACGTAGTCGCGGATCTCGGCGCGGATCCAGTAGGCGGCGTAGGTCGCGAGGCGGCAGTCCCGGTCGAGGTCGAACTTGGTTGCCGCGCGCAGCAGGCCGAGGTTGCCCTGCTGCACGACGTCCTCCAGCGGGACGCCCCAGCGGCGGTATTCGAGCGCGATCGAGATGACGAAGGGCAGGCACGCGGTCACGAGCTTCTCGCCCGCGCGCCGGTTTCCCGCGCGCCAGGACCGCGCCAGCTCGCGCTCCGCCTCGCGGGTCAGCGGGACGACCCCCGCCAGGCTGCCTCGGTACGCGTTCATCGCGAGACCTTCGTTCGCCAGCATGGCCCGTGCTCCTTCTGGCTCCCCCTGCCGACCTGCCCCTTCTGCACGGTAGGTGCCACGCGCAACGCGCGAGAATCGCGCGGGTGACGAAACGGATGCGCGCAACGGAGCGCTTCTGCGCCCGGGACGGCCGCAGCTTTTTCGCGTTTGCCCGGCTCGCCGGCGGACCGGCTTCGTCAGACCTCGAGCGAGAGGCCTTCGTAGGCGGCGATCACGTCGTCGAACACGGCCTTCGCGCGCCGCTCCTTGTCGTGTACGGCCGCGTCGCTCTGGGTAGGGTCGTGGTGGAAGAGGATCAACCGGGGGACGCCCGCCAGCTTGGCGATCTTCGCCCCCTCCTCGAAGGTGCTGTGGCCCCAGCCCTTCTTCGTGGCGTACTCCTCGGGCGTGTACTGCGAGTCGTAGATGAGCGCCGCGGCTCCCTTCGAGAGGTCGACGAGCTTCTGGTCGATGCGCCCTTCGTAGTGCTCGGTGTCCGTCGCGTACACGACGGCCTTGCCCCCGTGCTCCACCCGGAACGCGAAGACGCCCTGCGGGTGGTTGCCGGCCGCGCTCGTGACGCGCACCTGGCCTCCCTCGCCGTCGTCGATCTCGAGCGGTACGCCCTCGGCGAGGTCGAGGAACCTCATCTGCGCGGCCATCGTGCCGAGATGCACCGGGAAGTTCGGGTGATCCATCTGCCCCGCGAGCGTCTCCTCGAGCGTCCGCGAGACGTTGTTCCCCCCGTAGAGGTGGAACACGTTGCCCTTCACGAACGCCGGCTCGAAGAACGGGAAGCCCTGGATGTGATCCCAGTGCACGTGGCTGAAGAACATGTGCGCGTTGAGCGGCATCTCCTTCAGGAGCTTCTTCCCGAGCAGGCGGAGGCCGGTTCCGCCGTCGAAGATGAGGATGGCCTTGCCGGCGCGCACCTCGACGCAGCTCGTGTTGCCGCCGATGCCGACCGTGGCCGGTCCAGGCGTGGGGATGCTCCCGCGGACTCCCCAGAACGTGATCTGCATCGACGTCGATTGCTCCTTCGCGGGCTACGGCGCTGCGGTTCCGAGCGTACCTCGACGCCGTAAAGAAAGGTATGCCTTGTCCTCGTGCCGCACACCCCCCCAACGGACGACGCGGAGGCGGCGCTCGCTCCGCGCGCGCTCGTCGTCCTCGGCTGCCGGGTCTCGCCCGGCGCGGGGGGACGGCTCGAGGGGGCGCTCGGCCGGCGGGTCGAGGCGGCGGCCGCCGAGTATGCGCGGCGAGGCGAGGGCGCCGGCGTCGTCGTCGCGAGCGGCGGTCGACGGTGGGCGGGGGTCGTCGAGGCGGACGCGATGGCGCGGGAGCTCGCGCGACGGGGCGTGCCGCCCGGGGTCATCGTGCGGGAGCGGTGCTCGCTGTCGACGCGCGACAACGCCCGCTTCGCGGTGGCCGCCCTCGAGCGTCGCGGCATCGCGCGAGCGACGGTCGTGACGTGCGCGTGGCACCTGCCGCGGGCGGTGGCGCTCTTCCGCCGCGCGGGCATGGTGGTCGACGGTCTGCCGGCGCCCCCGGGGGACGCCCCCTGGAGGAAGCGATTCTGGCGGTGGGGACGCGAGACCGTGCTCACGCTGCTCGTCGCCGCGGTGCTCGTCGGCTGCTCCAAGGCCGCGCCCACCGCGACCCTGCCCGCGGAGGGCGCGGCCCCGCCCGCGGTGGACCTCGGCGTCGTGGCGCGCGC
>JBEKGQ010000940.1:0-2896 GCA_050012715.1 Polyangiaceae bacterium | reverse complement strand
AGGCGGGCGCCTTTCGCACCGGGGCGCAATGCCCCGACGTCGAAGACCGCAGCCCCCCTCTGTACAGCATGCGCGAGGACGCTGATCACCGCCTCTTCCGCGGCAATTGTCCGTCCGTCGACCCACACCGGCGGTACCGGCGAAGGCGCGGGTGGCGTGGGGCGACTCGTCACGAGCGGAGAGTTTAGCTCGGCTTCAGATGTCGGGCGGACACTCGCCGGTATACTTCGCCGCTAGAATGACCGACCCTGCCCTCGCTTCCGCGGCCCGAGTGCTGGTGGAGAGCGCCCTCGGGCTGCGCGTCGGGGAGCGAGTCGTGGTCATCGAAGATGCGTCTTCCATGCCGATCGGGGATGCGATCGCGGTGGTCGTCGAGGCTGCTGGTGGATGGGTGAAACGATCTCGGCTCGATCGCCTGGCCAGCGCGAGCGGCTCCGGCCGGCCGCACAAGGTGGTCCCCGACCTGCTACTCACGGCCCTGCGGGACGCGGACGCGTGCGTCTTCATCGCGTCGGCGATGCCCGCCGAGCTGACCATGCGCCAGGCGCTTCTTCACGTCGTCCGCCAATGCCGCCTGCGGCACGGTCACATGCCGGGCATCAGCGACCGGTCGTTCGTGGCCGGGATGCGCCTCGACTACGGCCACGTCGAGCGCCTCGGGCACCGCGTCCTCGGTCGGCTGTCGGCAGCTCGGTCCATCCTCGCGGAGAGCCCCGCGGGGACCTCGCTCCGCATCCAGCTGGCCCCGGAGACCAAGTGGTTCGAGCAGCTCGGCGTCCTCGCGCCGGGTCGGTGGGGGAACCTACCGGCGGGCGCCATCTATGCGTCGCCGGCGAGCGCGAGCGGTCTCTTCGTGGCGGACGCGTCGGTGGGGGAGTTCTTCGGCGCACGGGAGGGCGTGCTTCGCGCGAACCCGGTGCGCATGCTGGTCGACGCGGGACGCGTCGTCGGCGTCGAGTGTCGGTCGGTTCAGCTCAAGCGGGACGTCGAGGCCATGTTGGGCGTCTCGCCCAACTCCGATCGCATCGGCCTCGTCTGCCTCGGCGTCAACCCGGGGATCGATTCCCCCGTCGGGGATGCCCTCGTCGACCAGAACATGCCCGGCCTACACCTCGGCATCGGCGACCCTGCCGCGAAGACGACGGGGGCGACCTGGAGCGCGCCGACGTGCTTCGCCGCGTGCGAGGCCGCGTCCCGCGTCGTCGTCGACGGCGAGGTCGTCATCGAAGCGAGCAGGGTGGTGCTCGCGTCGCGCCGGACGATGCCGGCCGCGCGCGTCAGCACGCCGGTGCCGGGAGCCGGGTGACGCTCCGGAGCGCAGCGAACGAGGTACGTGAGTTCTGCGAGCTCGGGGGAAGGCCTACTGCGAGCAGGCGGTCGCGCACTCGGAGGGACACGCCGTGAAGCAGATGCAGTCCTTGTAGCCGAGGAAGTCCGTGTACCCGTCCGGGTACTCCGTCTCGCAGCTGGACTGGCAGGTCGTGTCGCCGGACGCGCACGCGGCGTAGCACGAGCCGTACGAGCCGCATTCGGAGTCGGCCTCGCACGTCGAGAACGAGGCCGAGCACGTGCCGGTGTCCGCCGTGCTCTGGCACGTCGAGCAGTCCGTGCTCGATGGGGTCGTGCACTGGCCGTCGACGCAGCTCTGCGTGGAGCTGCACACCGTCGTGCAGGACCCGCAGTGGTACTGGTCGGTCTGCGTGTCGAAGCAGCCGTCAGGGCACGTCTGGTCGCCGGGGCCGTCGCATGCGGGGGGCGGCGTCACGACGAACGAGGCCGATTCCGTGGACGTCGTCGTCAGCTCGAGCCAGCCCACCGGCTGCACGGTCGCCGTGGACAGCGTGCCGTGAGTCGACTCGTTCTTGTGCCACTCGTCGCGCTCGCGCGTCACGGTCAGGGTCAGCGCGGTGTCGCCGCCGAGGGCGGCATTGACCACCGCGCGCGGGATCTGGAAGACCCCGGCGGAGTCCGTGCCCGGGCACGTCGCGACGCCGCCCGTGCCGGTGACGACGACGTTGATCGTGTCCCCTCCGGTCGCCCAGGTGACCGGAACCGCGCCCGTACCCGAGAGACTGCTCGACGTGAGGCTGCCGAGGTTGGTCTGCAGGAGCGTCGTGGCCGTGAATGTCTCGTCGAAGCTGTTGAAGCCGGCTCCCGCCGCTCCAGATGCCTGCACTTCGATCTGCTTGCCCGCGAGGTAGGGTGAGTCCTGCGCGGTCGACTGGTACGCGTAGGGCGGGAAGAGGGTGATCGGCGTGGTCATCCCGGCGCCCGCGAAGGCGAGGGCGCCGGCGTCGAAGGTCTGGATGTCACGGCACTCGGGCTGGTTGGGCGAAGCGAAGTAGCACTCCTGCCCCGAGCCGCACTGGAGCGAGCACGAGGCGGTGCAAGTCGCATTGCAGGCACTGTCCCACGTGCAGGTCTCCCCCTCGCCGCACGAGCTCCCGCTGCCGCCGCACTGCGGCGCCGAGACGAAGCTGCATCCGTTGATCTGCTGGGCGCACGTCTGCGGGAGCGCGGAGGCATCCGGCATGAACGTCGCCGTGATGGTCGGGGTCGACGTTCCGCCGTTGGGGGCGTGGCTCTCGCCGAGGGCGACCACTCCGAGGGCATGCGGCGTGGACGTCCCACCCCCACCATCGTCGCCCCCACCGCCGCCACCGCCGCCCCCTCCGAGGGCCGGCTTCGACCCGCCGCAACCGGCGCCGTAGGCGACCAGAGTCAACGCCAGGCAAGAAAGGGGGACGGTGAACAGGCGCGGCATGAAAGAGCCTCCGGCTTCGTGGTACGACCGGCCGGCTCGCTTCTTCCCTCGAGGAGGGGTCAGCGCTCCATTCGCAGCGCCGCCCCGCAGGGAACGTCGACCCACTGCAGGCGCCCGGCGCTGCCGAGCCGA
>JBEKGQ010000939.1:0-2896 GCA_050012715.1 Polyangiaceae bacterium | reverse complement strand
GTCGGGCTGGACGCCCCGGTAGATCTAGAGGCGAGTGTGAGCGATGACCTCCAATGGTCTCTCGAGCGACGAAGCCCGAGCGAGGCTCGAGAAGTCCGGCCCCAACGAGATGCCGGACACCACGATGCGGCCGTGGCGCATGGCGCTGGCGAAGTTCTGGGCGCCGGTACCGTGGATGCTCGAAGCCGCGGTCGTTCTGCAGCTCGTGCTTCACGAGTACACCGAGGCGGGGGTCATCGCGGGCCTGCTCGTCTTCAACGCCGCGCTCGGGTTTTTCCAGGAGGGGCGCGCGCAGGCCACGCTCGCCGCCCTGAAGTCGCGCCTGGCGCTCAACGCCACGGTGCGGCGGGACGGTGCCTGGACGAACATCCCCGCGAGCGCGCTGGTGCCGGGGGACACGGTGAAGCTCTCGCTCGGCGGCGTGGTGGCGGCCGACGTCACGCTCGTCGACGGATCGGTCCTGCTCGATCAGTCGATGCTCACGGGCGAGTCGGTCCCGATCGAAGCCGGACCGGGTCGGCAGACGTACGCGGGGGCGCTGGTGCGGCGCGGAGAGGCAACGGCGACCATCACCGCCACCGGTGCGCACACGAAGTTCGGTCACACGGCCGAGCTGGTCCGCACCGCCCACGTGGTGAGCACCCAGCAGAAGACGGTGGTGCGGGTCGTGCGCAACCTCGCCATCTTCAACGGCGTGCTCATCGCCTTGCTGGTGACCTACGCGCTCGTTCGCAGGATGCCGGGCGGCGACATCATCCATCTCGTGCTCACGGCCGTCCTCGCATCCATTCCGGTCGCTCTGCCCGCCACGTTCACTCTGGCCGCCGCTCTCGGCGCGAGGGCCCTGGCGCGCGTCGGCGTACTGCCCACGCGACTGTCCGCCGTGGACGAGGCGGCCACCCTCGACGTGCTGTGCTCCGACAAGACAGGGACGCTGACGCTCAACGCCCTCACCGTGACCGCGCTCCGCCCAGAGGCTGGCTTCGACGAGCCGCACCTGCTGGCGATGGCCGCCCTCGCGAGCTCCGACGGCGGGCAGGACCCCGTGGACATCGCCATCCGCGCGGCCGCCACGAAGCAGCCCATCCCCGATCCGCCGAAGCTGACCAAGCTCGTTCCGTTCGATCCGGCGAGGAAGCTGAGCGAGGCGACTGCCCTCGATGCGAAGGGGGGCGCGCTGCGCGCAGTGAAGGGGGCCTTTGCGGTGGTGTCCAAGCTGGCCGAGACCTCGCCGACGGCGGCCGCGGCGGCGCAGGAGCTCGAAGGCAAGGGCTTTCGGGTGCTGGCGGTCGCCGCGGGCGCGACGCCCCTGAAGCTCGCGGGGGTCATCGCTCTGAGCGATCCACCCCGCCCCGACGCCGGCGCGCTCGTCAAGGAGTTGCACGCGCTCGGCGTGCGCACCGTCATGGTCACCGGTGACGCGCCAGCCACGGCGGAAATCATCGCGCGGGAGGTGGGCCTCGACGGAGCTGTCTGCCCGCCCGGACCCATCCCGGCAGGCGCGCGCCCGGAGGCCTTCGCGGTCTTCGCCGGCGTGATGCCGGAGGACAAGTACCGTCTGGTGCAGACATTCCAGAAGGCGGGCCACACCGTCGGCATGTGCGGGGACGGCGCGAACGACGCGCCCGCGCTGCGTCAAGCGCAGATGGGAATCGCGGTGTCGACGGCGACGGACGTTGCGAAGTCGGCGGCCGGGATCGTGCTGACCAAGCCGGGTCTCGAGGGGGTAGTGGCCGCCGTCCAGGAAGGTCGCGTCACCTTCCAGCGAATCCTGACCTACACCCTGAACTCCGTGACGAAGAAGGTCGTGCAGGTGCTCTTCCTGGCGGCGGGCCTCATCCTCACCGGGCAGGCGATCCTGACTCCGATGCTGATGGTCATCATCATGATCACCGGCGACTTCCTCGGCATGGCCTTGACGACCGACAACGTGAAGCCGTCCACGATGCCCAGCGTCTGGCGCGTCGGCCATCTCACGCTCGCGGGCGTCTTCATGGGGCTCTGCGAGCTGGTGCTCTGCGTGGTGACCCTGGTCGTCGGCAAGCTCGAGCTCGGCCTCGGAATCGACGCTCTGAGAACCCTCGCGTTCGTGGTCATCGTGTTCGGCAACCAGGCGACGACTTACACCAACCGAGCGCGCCAGCACCTGTGGTCGACGACGCCGAGCCGCTGGCTCGTGCTCTCGTCGGCAGTCGACCTGCTGATCGCCTCGACACTGGCGACCCGGGGGCTCGCCATGGCGCCTCTGCCGCTGGCGGTCATCGGAGCCACCTTTGCGGCCGCCGCGGCGTTCACGTTCCTGGTGGACTTCGTCAAAGTTCCGGTCTTCCGGCGGCTCGAGGTTACCTAGAACACGTTCTCCGCCAGCCAGAGGTTCCACGTCTCCGTCTCGGAGAGAACGGCCATCTGCGAGCCGTCCGGGGACACGACAGGGACGTCGACCGGAAAGAAGATGTCGGGACGAAGGACCTCGCTTCGACGACCGTCCTCCCGGAGGTAGGAGACCGCCGGCGCCCAACCGAGGCTGTAGATGGAGCTCAGAAACACGCCGCGGCCGTCCGCGTCGAACGTGCGAAGGTAGGCCTTCGGGCTCTTCTGCCGCAGCCGGACGGTGGGGGCCATCTCGTAGACGCACACGCTCTCGTCGCCGTCCTCCAGCGCGAGCCTCTCGCCGTCCGGAGAGATGGCGAGATTCGGACCCAGGTAGTCGGGCGCCGGAAGTCCTTCGATCGGCCGACGCGCCCCGTCGCGGGGGTCGAGGTGGTACCAGGTCCACGCGGACGTCGCGGAGTCGTACGACAAGAGGACGCAGTCGGGCGTCTGCCGCGCGCAGACGAAGCGCGACATCACGGGCAGGGGCGCGCCCCACGTCCACCGCTCGCGGTCCGGCGACACG
>JBEKGQ010000938.1:0-2898 GCA_050012715.1 Polyangiaceae bacterium | reverse complement strand
CCAGAGCAAGACCATCGAGGTCGATCTCTTCAGCGACGGCGACACGGGCGGCCCCTGGACGGTGAAGGCCGACGACGTGCTCTCCACGTACTACGGCAGCTACGGCATCCCGCAGTCGCTGAGCTTCGCGTGGGACCGGACGCAGGGCGTGAACGGCGAGAAGCTCCACTTGACGGTCACCGTCACCCAGGCCTCGATCATCGCGGGCGCCCACGCCTTCATGATCACGTCGAGCAACGGCAGCCGGCAGGCGGTGTGGCCCGGGCTCATCGTCGAGTAGTGACCGGTCACCCGGCCTCGCGGTCGGGATCGATGGGGAAGCGGCGGAGATCCCCCGGGTCGAGGGCGGGCCGGGCGAGATACCTCGCCAGCGCGTCGTCGGCGGCCGCGCAGAGGGCGCGCGGCTCGGTGGGGAGCACGTCGACGCCCGCGGAGATGGCGCCCGCGGTCATCGGCCCACGGCCGAGGACGAGGCCCTCGTAGAGGGCGTGGCCGAAGAGGACCGGAGCGCGCGCCTGGCCGTCGTCGAGGACGACGACGCCGCCTTCGTCGAGCAGCGCGAGCGCGTCGTGCTCGCGCGAGCGCGTCGCCGGGAGCCGGTGCGCGCCCTCGGGGATGCGCTCGACGAGGGCGCGATGCTGCCGCTGGTGAAGCGCGAGCTTCGCCCGCGGGAACGTGGCCCACACGAGGGCGTTGAGGAAGTCGTGCCACGAGCGCGGACGCGTGGGCACGCACCGCTCGCGGGTGATGCGTGCGTCGTAGAGGCGGCGCGGGTCGACCGGGCCCGGGCGGCGGCGGCGGGGCGACGGCGGTGACGCCTCGAAGCGCACCGGCACGGGCGTCGCCGGATCCACGAACGCGCGCGCGTAGGCCTCCACCGGCGGCCAGTCGCGCTCGGCGGCGAAGGCCGAGGCCGCCGGGGCGAGCGCCCAGAAGAGCGGGTGGCCCTCGAAGAATCGGCCGTCGAAGCTTCGGTCGGGCACCAGAGGCGACCATTTTAGCCTCGTTCTTGTTAGCGTGGTCGTTCCGTCGCGATGCCCGGGCCGCCGTCCGTCCTCTTCGTCGCCTCCGAATGCGCGCACTTCGTCAAGGCCGGCGGCCTGGGGGACGTGGTCAGCGGTCTCCCGGCGGCCCTTCGCGCCCTCGGTCACGACGCGCGCATCGTCATCCCGCGGTACGACGTCATCCCCCTCGCCGGGCTCACCCGGCACGCGGCGCCGCTCGGCGTTCCCCTCGGGAGCGGCGAGGCGTGGGGCGCGGTCTTCGAGACGCGCCTCCCCGGCACCGACGTGCCGGTCTACCTGCTCGACCACGAGCAGCTCTACGGCCGCGGCTACCTCTACGATCCGCCGGGCTCGTACGCGCCGGACAACCTCGTCCGCTTCGCCTTTCTCTCGCGTGGCTCCATCCAGCTCTGCAAGTACCTCGGCTGGACGCCCGACGTCTTCCACGCGCACGACTGGCCGAGCGCGCTCGTGCCCATCTACCTCAACACCGTGCTCGCCCCCGCCGATGCGCAGGGCGCTCTGGGGCGCGCGGCGAGCGTGCTGACGATCCACAACCTCGCCCACCAGGCGAAGTTCCCGGCGTCGGATCTGCCGTCGACGCACCTCCCGTGGAGCGCGTTCCGCCCCGACGGCCTCGAGGACTTCGGCGCGGTGAACCCGCTGAAGGGCGGCATCTACCACGCGACGAAGCTGACGACGGTGTCGCCGCGCTACGCCGAGGAGATCAAGACGCCCGAGGGCGGCGCCGGGCTCGACGCGGTCCTCCGGTTCCGGGGCGCGGACCTCATCGGCGTCCTCAACGGCATCGACGAGAGCCAGTGGGATCCCCGGCACGATCCGGCCCTCGCTGCGCCCTTCGACGCGGACGATCTCGCCGGCAAGGCCGAGTGCAAGCGCGCGCTCCAGCGCGAGATGGGCCTCGCCGAGCGGCACGACGTGCCGCTCATCGGCATCGTGTCGCGCCTGAGCGAGCAGAAGGGGACCGACGTCGTGCTCGCCGCGCTGACGCGCCTCCTCGAGCTCGACGTGCAGCTCGTCATCGTCGGCTCGGGCGACCTCGCGGCGCAGGGGTACCTGCTCTGGCGCTCGCACCACGGGGGCGACCGCTTCCGCGCGTGGATCGGCTTCAGCGAGGCGCTCGCCCACCGGGTCGAGGCGGGGGCGGACATGTTCCTCATGCCGTCGCGCTTCGAGCCCTGCGGCCTGAACCAGATGTACAGCCAGCGCTACGGCACCGTCCCCATCGTGCGCGCCACCGGCGGGCTGGAGGACACGGTGGACGCCTACGATCCGGCGACCGGCGCGGGGACCGGCTTCAAGCTGTGGGACCTCAACGTCGACTCGCTCGTGGCGACGGTGGCGTGGGCGGTCGAGACGTACCGCGCGCGGCCGGAGCACTTCCGCGGGTTGCAGCGACGGGGCATGCGGAAGCACTTCGGCTGGGACGCGGCGGCGAAGAAGTACGCCGATGTCTACGGCTGGGCGCTCCAGGCCCGCCGGGGGGGCGACGGCACCTGACGGCCGCGCGGCTCAGGCCGCGAGGGCCTCGCCGAGGAGCGCGCCGACGCCCGGGGCGATGCCATCGACCGCCGGGCGAACGTCGACCGGGTTCGACCAGGCGAACGGGTTCGACAGGCGGCGCAGGTTCGCGAGACGCCGCATGGGGCGGCTCACCTCGACGGTGAACGCGAGCGTGCCCAGCTCCGCGTCGAGCCAGTCGTCCATGTCGCCGACGGTGGAGTACCAGTCGGTCGCCTGCATGACGCGGTACTCGACGCCGCGGAGCGAGCGCTGGAAGGCGCGGCCGGCGCGCTCGTACTTGGCCTGTCGCGGGTTGGCGCGCGAGGTGAACGCCCACGGGTAGAGCAGGAGCTCCCCGAACGAGTGGAAG
>JBEKGQ010000937.1:0-2899 GCA_050012715.1 Polyangiaceae bacterium | reverse complement strand
GAGCGCCGGCGACGTCCACGAAGTGCGAGCAAGCATCGGTCGACCCCTCCGGTCGCCCATACCACACGCCGCCGCGGAAAGCCTCCGGCCCCGGCGGCCACCACAAAGGCGCACGGCGGTCGGAGCTTCCCACGGTAGACTCGCCGAGTGACGAGGACGTCGAGCGTGAGCACGTTGCCGACCCAGGAGACCACCCTTTGCCCCGGATGATCGCCGCTCTCTTCGCGGCCGTCGCCGCCGTGACGGGGGCTCCCGCGATCGCCGCTGCCGCGCCCGATCCCGGCGGATGCGCCGACGCAAAAGAGCAGGCCGCCTCGCTGCGCGAGGTGAAGAAGCTCCGCGATGCGCGCGCGCAGCTCCAGATCTGTGCGGCGAAGGCGTGCCCCGCCGCCGTTCGCGCGGACTGCAATCGTCGGCTCACGTCGACCACCGCGGCGATCCCGACCCTCGTCCTCGACGTGAAGGACGAGGACGGAAAGGTGCTGCAAGGCGCCCAGCTCAGCATGGACGGGATCGTCGTGTCCGAGCACCTCGACGGCAAGGCGGTGGAGGTCGACTCGGGGGGCCACACCTTCAAGCTGGAGCTCGCCGGGCACGTTCCTCTGACGGTGCAGCTCACGATGCGTGAGGGCGAGAAGGAACGTCATCAGGCCGTCGTCATGCTGGCCGCCGAGCCGGCCCCGCCCGAGGCCGCGCCGCCGCCGCCGCCCGCGGCGGTCCCGACGCCGGCCCCGGCCACGGTGGAGTCGGCGCCGCCCGCCGGCCCGGCGCGAAGCACCGCGCAGACCGTGGGCATCGCCGGCATCGCGCTCGGCACCGCCGGCCTCATCTTCGGCGGGGTCTACGGCGTCGTGACGATCTCGGCCTGGCAGACGCAGCAGAACGACTGCAGCTCGGTGCAGAGCTGCTCGAACCACGCGGGGGCGGTCTCCGCGCACTCGAGCATCCAGAGCGACGGCACCATCGCGACGGTGGGGATCGTCGCGGGCGGCATCCTGGCCGCGGGCGGCATCGGCCTCTACCTGATGGGGGCTCACCCGTCCGAGTCGAGCCCCGGGCCGACGACGACGAGCCTCATCGTCGCCCCCGCGCTCTCGCCGGGCAGCGGTGGGCTCTCCATGCTGGGAGCCTTCTGACCGTGACCCGCGCCACTTTGCTCTTCTTGCTCCTCGCGCCCGTCGCCGCCGTGGCGTGCACCTCGCTCATCGGGGTGACCGACGTCCCCAACGTGCCCGCCGAGGGCGGGGACGAGGAGATCAGCAGCAGCACCTCCTCCGGCAGCGGCTCGGGATCGAGCACCGGCTCCGGCTCGAGCACCGGGAGCGGGAGCACCTCGGGGTCGTCCAGCGGCGGCTTCGACGCCGCCGAGGAGGAGCCCGAGATGGACGCGGCGGTCGTCGACGCGCCCGCGACCGATGCCCACAAGGCGTCGGACGCGGGCGGCGGCTAGCCCCGCGGCTACTTCTTCTCGACGTGCCCGCCGAAGCCGAAGCGCATCGCGCTGAGGACGCGGTTCTGGAAGTCGTCGAGCCCGCGGGAGGCGAAGCGCTCGAACAGCGACGACGTGAGCACGTGCGCCGGGACGCCGAGGTCGTTCGCGGCGGCGATCGTCCAGCGGCCCTCGCCCGAGTCGGACACCTTGCCGCTGAAGTTGTCGAGCTGGGGGCTGCCGGCGAGCGCCTGCGCGGTCAGATCGAGCAGCCACGACGAGATGACGCTGCCGCGCCGCCACACCTCGGAGACGTCGGCGAGGTTGAAGTCGTACATGTAATGCTCGGGGTCGCGCAGCGGGGTCGTCTCCGCGTCCTTCTCGTGCTCGGCGCTGGTCTTGCCGAGGTTGGCGTTCTTGAGGATGTTGAGGCCCTCGGCGTAGGCGGCCATGACGCCGTACTCGATGCCGTTGTGGACCATCTTGACGAAGTGCCCTGCGCCCGCGGGGCCGCAGTGCAGGTAGCCGTGCTCCGCGGTCCCACCGAGCTTCTCGCGGCCGGGGGTGCGCGGGATGTCCCCCACGCCGGGCGCGAGCGTCTTGAAGATGGGATCGAGGCGCGCCACGACGTCCTTCTCGCCGCCGATCATGAGGCAGTAACCGCGCTCGAGACCCCACACGCCGCCGCTCGTCCCCATGTCGACGTAGTGCAGGCCCTTGGCCGAGAGGCGCTTCGCGCGCGCGATGTCGTCGTGGTAGTGCGAGTTGCCGCCGTCGATGAGCGTATCGCCCGGCTCGACGAAGGCCTCGAGCGCCTCGATCGTCGAGTCGACGAACGCAGCCGGCACCATGATGCAGATGGCGCGGGGCTTCGCCATCTTCTGCACGAGCTCGCGCAGCGAAGCGGCGCCCGTCGCGCCGTCCTTCACCAGCGCCTCGACGGCCTCGGGCGAGCGATCGAAGACGACCCCCGTGTGACCGTTCTTCATCAAGCGCCGGACCATGTTGGCGCCCATCCGACCGAGGCCGATCATTCCGAGTTGCATCGAGGTACCTCCTGGTCGGGCGAGCGTACGCTCGGCGATGTTCCACGCCTAGAGCGGCAATCGCCGGCGCCAGCCCCTCGGAAGGACACGACATCGCTCTGAAATCGTCATGATCGGCGCTCTAGCAACGCCCGGTCCGGTCACGACCGGGCGTCTTTGCGCCGCGCCGCCCGACGAAGACGGGGCGCGCGGAGGTCCACGCTACGCGTTCGGGCGCGATTGCGCGGCGATCGGTCGCGTACTCGAGGCGATCGGTGCGGTACTCGAGGAGTACGCCCGCGTACTCGAGGTGATCGGTAGCGTACTCGAGGCGATCGGTGCCGTACTCGAGGAGCACGCGCCGTCGAGCGAGGCGATCGGCGCCGTACTCGAGCCGCAGGCAGGCGCGGGGGAGGCGATTCGTGCCTGGCAGAAGAGAGCTCAG
>JBEKGQ010000936.1:0-2907 GCA_050012715.1 Polyangiaceae bacterium | reverse complement strand
CGCCCATCCAGAAGACGCTGCCGTATTACGTCATCGACATCAACGCGACGGACGGCTCGTGGACATCGAAGTTCGTCTTCATCGCCGCCAACGCCTGGGACAGCACGCAGTCGAGCTGGCTGACCACGACGATGGCGCAGACGACGACGTACACCTTCGTCCTCCGCCACGAGCCGACCGAGAGCTCCGGCAACGCCCCCGGCGTCTCGCCGAGCGACACGATCATCGCGAAGTACCCGTACACCGCGCTCCTCACCGGCCACTCGCACACGTGGGACTATTTCGGCGAGAACACCGCGAAGGAGGTCCTCGTCGGGAACGGCGGGGCGCCTCTCACCGACAGCAGCAAGGACTACGGGTACGCGGTGATGGCCCAGCGGAGCGACGGCGCCATCGTGATGGACATGTACGACTACGAGACCAACGAGGCGGTCTCCGAGTTCCACAAGGTCGTCACGCCGACGGGAACCGTCACCCAGTAGGGCGCGAGGTCGCGAGCGGTTTCGGCGCGGGCTCGCCGACCCGAGTCCGGGTGGAAAGATTTACCCTGATCGAAGTGAGACGGTCATTGAGATGGCATCGTGGCCGCACGGAGCATCGCGCGGGGGCAAGTCGTACGCAATCGGTGCTCTTCCGGTAAGGATCCCTCCCATGCGTCTCGGCCTCGCCTCCTCTTGCGTACTCACGGCGTTCATCATCGCCGCCTGCGGCACCTCCGGCGGCTCCCCGGCGACCGGAGGAAACGACGGGGGCAGCTCGTCGTCGAGCGGCTCGAGCAGCAGCGGATCCTCGAGCGGCTCGACGTCGGGAGGCAGCTCGGGCTCCAGCTCCGGCTCCGGCAGCGGGTCCGGCTCCGGGAGCAGCAGCGGCTCCAGCAGCGGCTCGAGCTCCGGGAGCAGCAGCGGGTCGAGCTCGGGATCGTCGAGCGGCGGCGGGCAGGACGCGGGACCATGCGGCACCTGCGCCCCCGGGTTCACGTGCAGCGCCACCGGCGACTACTGCGTGAGCGCCCACGGCGTGCCGGCGTTCGACCACGTCTACCTCATCATGATGGAGAACGAGGACCAGAGCGCCATCACGTCGACGCTCGCGCCGTACATCAATTCGCTCATGACGACGTACGCGTACACGAGCAATTACTCGACGAGCTACCACCCGAGCCTGCCGAACTACATCGACATCACCTCGGGCTCGAACCAGGATCTCGCCTGCGACTGCGATCCCAACGCGTCCGAGACGAAGTGCACGGCCGGCTCGGCCATCTGCCTCAGCTGCGACTGCGGGGGCATCACCGCGCCGCACCTCGGCGATCAACTCGACGCGGTGAACGTGCCGTGGCGCAACTACGGCGAGGGCATGGGCACCGCCTGCAACACCACCGCGACCGAGGGTGGGAACGCGACCCACTACGCGCCGAAGCACGTGCCGTTCCTCTACTACGCCGACGTCAGCGGCAACGCGACCAAGTGCCAGCAGCAGGTCGTCGACTACTCCAACTTCGCGACGGACCTGGCGGCGGGCACCTACCGCTTCTCGATGATCGCGCCGAACCTCTGCGACGACATGCACGGCGACACCGGCTGTCCGACCACCAACGAGGTCACCCAGGGCGACGACTGGCTTAAGACCGAGGTGCCCAAGATCCTCGCCACGCCCGGCTTCCAGGCGGGTGGCAAGGACGTCCTCTTCATCGTGTGGGACGAGCAGACCGGCAGCACGGGCGGGACGAACATCCCGATGCTGTGCATCCCGATCGGGCCGCTCGTGAAGCCGGGCACCGTGTCGGTCAAGGCCTACACGCACGAGTCGCTCCTCGCGACGTTCGAGGAGGCGTTCGGCCTGGCTCGGCTCGCCAACGCCGCGCAGGTGCCGTCGCCGATCAACGACGTCTGGAAGTGACGACCTGAGCGTCGCCGCGTCGTCCCTTCGGGGGACGACATGTAGTCGCGCGGCGGACTAAACGTCCGGCGTGACAGTTCGGAAACATCTGGGGGCGCCCACGATTCGTGTGGACGTTTCGAGCGATTGTTGACGTCGGGGACCCCCTTGCCCGCGGACGAGCTCAATCCGAACCTGCCCATCCCGAGCCACAAGGTCGTGGACGTCGGGCGCTACCGCTTGATCGCGGAGCTCGCGCGCGGCGGGATGGGCATCGTCTACCTCGCGCTCGTTCGCGGTCCGGGAGGCTTCAACAAGCTCTTCGTGGTCAAGGTGCTCAAGGAGCACATGTCCGAGGACCCGAAGCTGGTCTTCATGTTCCTGGAAGAGGCGCGCCTCGCGGCGAAGCTGAACCACCCGAACGTGGTGCAGACGATCGAGGTGGGGAGCGACCGCGGTCAGCACTTCATCGCGATGGAGTACCTCGACGGGCAGTCGCTCCACCGCATCGTGGCGCGAGGACGCCGGACCGCGGTGGTGTTCCCGCAGCATTTCCAGCTCTACGTCCTCATGGAGCTCCTCGAGGGCTTGCAGTACGCCCACGGTGTCACCGACTTCGACGGCACGCCCATGCGCCTCGTTCACCGGGACGTGAGCCCGCAGAACGTCCTCGTCACGTACGACGGTCTGGTGAAGATCCTCGACTTCGGCATCGCGAAGGCGCTCGACTCGTCGAACGACACGCGCACGGGGATGCTCAAGGGCAAGGTCGCGTACATGGCTCCCGAGCAAGCGTCCGGCGAGCCCCTCGACGGCCGCGCCGACGTCTTCGCGGTGGGAGCGATGCTCTGGGAAGCCGCGGTCGGCGACCGCATGTGGAGCCGGACCTCCAACGACCTGCAGATCCTCCACGCGCTCATGAACGGCACCATCCCGAGGCCGCGCGACGCCAATCCGAACATCGATCCGCGGCTCGAGCGGATGATCCTCAAGGCCACCTCGTACCGGCCCGCCGACCGGCACGCGAGC
>JBEKGQ010000935.1:0-2910 GCA_050012715.1 Polyangiaceae bacterium | reverse complement strand
AGCTCCCGCGCGACACCGCCCCCGACGTCGTCGGCAAGGCGGCGACGCTCGTCGAGCGCTGGGGCGGCCGCGTCCTCCGGCGCGAGGCGGGCCACATCGCGGCGCTCTTCGGGCTCGGCGATCCCGACGGGCGCGACACCGAGATGGCGACGCGCTGCGCGCTCGTCGCGCTTCGCAGCCTCGACGCCGCGCGCCCGCCGGGCGCCGGCCTGCAGACCGGGCGTATCCACGTGACCGCGGCGGGGGCCCCGACGGAGGACGACCGCCTCGGCACGCTGCTCGACACGGCGCGGGACCTCGCGCGGGTCCGCGAGGGGCAGGCGGCGATGAGCGCCCAGGCCATGCGGTCGGTCAAGGCGCTCTTCGAGTTCGAGTCGCTCGGCGAGGGCGACCGGCAAGCGCCGAACGTGGCGAGCGTCCTCGTGAAGGACGTGCGCGGCGCGGGCGAGGCGTTCGGCCGCTTCGTCGGCCGGAAGGACGAGCTGCGCCGCATCGGCGAGGTCCTGGCGCTCGCGACCAAGCGCGCGGCGCGCGTGCTGACGATCCGCGGCGACCACGGCGTCGGCAAGACGCGGCTGCTCTACGAGGTGGAGCGGCGCCTCCGCAAGGGCGGCTACAACGTGGGCTTCCACATCGCCGCCTGCGCCCCGCGCGGCAACGAGTTCCCGCTCTCGGGGCTCGTCTCGATGATGCAGGTCCTCTGCGGGACGACGGAGGGCGACACGCAGGAGCGGATCCTCGCGGTGCAGCCGCGCCTGCGCGCCCTCGGCCTCCAGGGCGAGGAGGTCAACGCGGTGCTGAGCGCGATCGGCGCCACCGGGCCGACGTTCGCCGGCAACTCGAAGGCCCTCCTCCGCACCGCGTTCGGGCGCATGGTGCAGAGCCTCTGCGAGGACCGGCCGCACACCTTCGCGTGGGACGTGGCGCACTCGATGGACGAGGAGACCTTCGCGCTCCTCGGGGCGACGATGGACCGGCTGCGGACGGCGCGGCTGGTGTTCCTCTTCGCGGGGCGCGCCGGGTTCAACCACCCGATGGAGGCCGCGCCCGGGCACGTGGCGCTCGAGCTCGGCGATCTCACTGCGGTCGACGTGGAGCGCCTCGTCGCGCTCCGCCTCGGCGTCGAGGCGGTGCCGGAGGAGCTGATGCGCTTCCTGCGCGCGCGGGCCGGCGGGCACCCCCTCTTCGCGGAGGAGGTCGTCAAGGCGCTCGTCGAGGTCGGTGCGGTCACGGTGGGCGATCGGCGGGTCGTGTCGATGAAGCTCGTCGGGCAGGACCTCGCGCTGCCGAAGACGCTGCGCGGCCTGGTCGCGTCGCGCGTCGCGCGCCTGTCGGCCGAGGACCGCGCGACGCTCCAGGCGGCGTCGATCCTCGGCGATCCCCTCGAGGTGACGGCGCTGTCGGCGATGCTGGGGCAGGCGATGCCGTCGCTCGAGCGCTCCATCGCGACGCTGAAGGACCGCGAGTTCCTCGTGCACACGGGGCCGAGCGAGCTGCGGTTCGCGTCGCCGCTCATCCCGGAGATCGTGGTCGACGCGCTGACCCACGAGGCCGCGCGCGAGATGCACGCCGCGGCGGGGCAAGCGCTGGAGACGTCGCTGGGCGATCGCGCCTGGGAGCAGGCGGCGCGCATCGCGGGGCACCTCTACGAGGCGGGCGACCGGGAGCGCGCGGCGGGGTACTTCGCGAAGAGCGGCGAGAAGCGCATCGAGGCGCGCCAGCTCGAGGCCGCGGCGCGCGACTACGCGCGGGCGATCGCGCTGGCGGATTTGTCGCTGCGCCCGCCGGAGGAGCCGGCGGCGTGGCTCGACAAGCTGGCGACGGCGGTGCGCCTCGTGCGGTCGGCGCCGGACGCGGTGGAGCTGTGCAGCCGGGTCATCGAGCGGGTCGACGCCGCGGGCTCGCGCGACGTGCGGGTCCGCGCCCGGGTGGCGGCGGGGCAGCTCCTCGCCGCGGCGCAGCACATGGAGGAGTCGCGGCAGCGGCTCGCGGAGGCGGAGGCGATCGCGGAGAAGGACGAGCAGCTCGTGAAGCAGGTGCTGCTCGCGGAGGCGGAGCTGGCGACGCGGCAGGGGGACTTCAAACGGTCGCTGGAGCGGCTCGACGTGCTGCACGGGATCGTGCGCGCGGTGAGCGACGACGCGGAGAAGCACCGGGTGGCGCTGCACATGGCGCAGGCGAACGCGGGCCTCGGGGACCGGCGGACGGCGCTGGCGAGCCTCGCGGAGGCGGAGCAGGTGCTGCCGAACGACAAGATGGCGATGCTGGAGCGGACGAAGGTGCGCGCGCTGGTGGACTACTTCACGCGCGACTTCCGGTCGGCGGCGCTGCACAGCGAGAAGGCGATCGACGTGGGGCGCGAGATGGGCATCGGCTACGAGGTGATGCTCAACCTGCACAACCTGGGGGACATCCTGGTGCACCTGGATGACCTGCCGCGCGCGTACGGCGCGATCCGGCAGTCGCTGGCGATGTGCGAAGAGGGCGGGTACGAGCGGCTGGCGAACTACAACCGCATGTTCCTGGCGTTCCTCGACGGCATCCAGGGGACGGTCGACGGGGAGAAGCTCCTGCGGCACGGGATCGCGTACGCGGTGAGCAAGGACTTCACGTGGGACGTCATCGGGGGGCGGGTGCTGCTGGCGAAGCTGCTGCAGCGCGGGGGCCAGCTCGAAGAGGCGCGCAACGAGTACGAGAAGACGCGCGCGCTGGCGATCGCGGCCGGGCACCGGCTCGTGGTCGACGATTGCGAGATCGCGCTGCAGAAGCTGGAGCCGACGATCCCGGGAACGGCGGCGCCGCAGTCGGCGTCGTAGGGGGCCGGCGCGGGGAGGGGGGGGCACACGCCCGCCGTCGTCGGGCCGGTCGAATCGGTGGCGCGGCTGCGGAGACTTGGCGCCGGACGCGGGC
>JBEKGQ010000934.1:0-2911 GCA_050012715.1 Polyangiaceae bacterium | reverse complement strand
CAGTCACTCTTCTTGGCCGGCGGAGGGGGCCGGGCGGGCGGGCTCTGCGGGGCGCGCGCGCTCTTTCCGGCCCTTCCCTTGGGCTTCACCGGCGGGGGTCGGGGCGGCGGCTGGTCGTCGGCCTTCGCGAGCTCCTCCTCGTCGCTCACGCGCTGGCGGCCTTCGGGCTCGGGCGCCTTCGGCGGCTCCTCGTCGGACTTCGGGGCGGGCGACGGCGCGACGGGCCTGGGGCCCCACGTCTTCGAGCGCTTGGTCCCCAGGATCTCGTCGAACGTGGCCACGACGCTGAACGAGAAGATGTCCGTGTGCCCCGTGTACTGGCCCTCGTTGACGGCCGGCAGGAGATTGCCGTTCGAGTCGACCGGGGCGCCGTGCTGCGCCCCGTCGATGGGGCGGATCTGGCCGGTGCCCGGCGCCACCGTGCGCCCCGGCTCGAAGACATCGGCATAGCTGGCGTTGATCGCGATCCCGTCCCATTTGAAGCCGACGCCGACCGTGCCCGCGATCTTGTCCAGCGTGTCGAAGTCGAGCCGCGTGTACCCGGGGTTGTCGGCGGTCGCGGACTTGTCGTAGTACCCGCCGAGGCGCACCGTGAAGACGCCGCCCCCGAGGCGCGTATTGTAGGCGCCGCCGGCGCGGACGCTGAACGTGTCGTTGTAGTGGTGCTCCACGGTGATGTTGATGTCGTCGAACGCCGGTCCGCTCGGGCCGAGGTGATCGATGTGGATCGACGGACCGGTGCCCTGCGCGCTGCCCCACGTCTCGTAGGTGCCGTCGAGCTCGACGTCGCCCACCTCGAAGCCGTTGTTCTCGAGGAACGCGTAGCGCGCGCCGAACCGCCAGTACCAGGGGAGCGACGTGCTGAGGGTCGCGTTGCCGGGCGTCGGGATGGGCTGACCGAGCGGCGCGGTCAGCGCCGTGACGACGCCGTTGTTGGCGTTCAGCGTGATCGGGGTCCGCGTGCTGAGGCCGAACGACAGGTTTCGCGTCGGCTTCGCCAGGATCCCCGGCGTGGCGGCGAAGCCGTGAGCGGTGGCGTGCAAGCTCGAGAGCGAGTCGCACGGCTGGTACTCGTAGTTCTTGCAGGCGGTCGGGCCGTCGCTGATGTCGACGAACGACGTGCTCGAGAGGTCGAAGATGGCGTCGACGTAGTGGAGGCTCACGCCGAGGTCGAGCCACTCGAGCGGCTTCACGCCCACCGAGAGCGTCGGCAGAATGATGGTCGAGGTCGGCTGGACGACGTCGTAGCGCGCGGGTGAAGGGGCGTTGTCGATGCCCGCCGGATACGTGCGATTGCCGACGCCGCTTGGGCCG
This sequence comes from Polyangiaceae bacterium, assembly GCA_050012715.1. Taxonomy (GTDB): domain Bacteria; phylum Myxococcota_A; class Polyangia; order Polyangiales; family Polyangiaceae; genus Palsa-1150. The sequence goes on along the minus strand of JBEKGQ010000934.1, from coordinate 1,597 downwards.
TAGACGCCGAGCGCCACGGTCAGCCAGTCGAAGGTGCCGAAGTCCGTCGTGACCGCGAGAAAGGGCGCGAAGAAGGGGCCGCCGGTGTCCCTCACGGTCGGAAAGGCGAAGCCGCCCCACGGCGTCGCCGGGTCGCTCGGGTTGTCCGGGTAAGCCCCGAAGCGCTTGAAGCTGTAGCTCGAGCTGATGACGTGCCCGTCGAGGAGCAGCCGGGTGCCTCGCTGCTCGGCGAGGCCGGCCGGGTTGTAGTCGATGGCGGTCGGGTCGTCGGCCTTCGCGACGAACGCGCCTCCGCGCCCGAGCGCCTCGGTGCCGTTGTCGGGGATCTCGAAGCCGCCCGCGTGGGCGACGCGGGGTACGGCCAGCAGGACCAGGGCGACGGCGATGCCGACGCCGACGGACGGGCGGTTCAGGGGCAGCCCGGCGCGCCGGTGGCGGCGCCGGTCAGGGGGTTCTTGCAGGGGGCGCACGTGTGGATGCTGTCGCAGGTGCCCTGCGCGAGCGCGATCCCCTGGATGCCGAAGCTGAGGCAGCTGCTGAGGCACACCCCGCTGTAGCTGCCGACGAGGAACCCGGTGGCGGTGCACGTCGGCGGCTTGAAGCTCGCGAGGTTCAACATCTCGCTCGGGACGCAGTCGTTGTCCTGGTCGCAGCCGCTGCCGCTCAAGTTGCTCTGCTCCGACGACGGGATGATCTCCGTGGGCACGCAGCGCCCCTCGTCGGTCCCGTTCTCCTTGCAGCAGCTCGGGAAGAGCACGATGGGCTGGGTCGGCCCGGGGTCGCAGGACAGGTTGCAAGCGCCGGTCTTCGTCCCGTCGATGGGGCTGAAGCACGGCACGCACTTCTCGTACGTCGCGCACGTGGACTGCGTGAGCTGGCTCGCCTCGGCGGCCACCTGCGGGATGACCACGTTGAGGCAGCGGCCCTCGGCGCCGTCGAGCGACGAGCACGTCGGGGGGATGAAGTTGCCGCCGGCCTCGATGAAAACGTCCGGCACGCAGTACCCGCCGCTGCACGTCGCGAGCTGGGACGCGAGGTCGGGCGGGACGAGGGCCGACTGCAGGCAGTGCGCGCCTCCCTCGGTGCCGCAGGCCGGGAGCGTCGAAGGATCGAGCACCGGCGGGCCCGTGTGTGGGCAGACCGGCGGGGGCGCGGCCCCGTCGCTGGTCGGAGTGGAGCCGCCACTGCTGGAGCCCACGGTGCGTCCTCCGTCCGCCGCGCACTGGGTGGGCGGCACGAACGCACAGGCGCCGGAGGGCTGGTTGGTGAGCGGGTTGGTGCAAGGCGCGCAGAGCTCCGTCGCGGCGCACGTGGCCTGGGTGAGGATCGTCTTGTACTGCTCGACCTGCGGCACGCAGAGGCTGAGGCACGTGCCTGGCGTCCCGTTGAAGGCGGTGCACGACGGCGGCAGGTACTCGGGGTTCGTGATGAACGGATCGGGAACGCAGTACCCGCCGGTGCAGGGCGCGAGGGCCGCGACGTCGCCCGAAGGCACGGAGGCCGTGGGGACGCAGTGCGCGGCGCCGACGGTGCAGCAGCTCGGCAGCGACGAGGGGTCCAGTGGCATCGGCGGGGTCGCGACGCAGCTCGTCGCGCC
>JBEKGQ010000933.1:0-2920 GCA_050012715.1 Polyangiaceae bacterium | reverse complement strand
TCGGGGTCGAGGTCGAGGTCGGGGTCGGGGTCGGAGTTGCGCTCGGGTCCGCGGCCGCAGCGCTCACCGTGGGGGCGGTGGTCATCGGCTGCGGTTGCGACGTCTGGGCGCACGCGAGCAGCGCGAGCGCGGCGACGGAGGGGAGCATGGAGCGCAGCATCGACAGCGCGTATATAGCGCGTGGAGGTCGCGATGCGAGAGCTGAGAGGGAAGGTCGCCGTCGTCACGGGGGCGGCGAGCGGCATCGGGCGGGCGATGGCCGAGCGCTTCGCGCGCGAGGGGATGAAGCTCGTGCTCGCCGACATCCAGGAGAAGCCGCTCGCCGCGGCGCGCGAGGCCATCGCCCAGGGAGGCGTCGAAGCCATCGCCGTGCCGACCGACGTCTCGAAGTGGGAGCAGGTCGACGCGCTGGCGAAGCGGGCCCGTGAGGCGTACGGCGCGGCGCACGTCGTCTGCAACAACGCCGGAGTCGCCGTGGGGGGCCTGTCCTGGGAGACGTCGCCCGAGGACTGGGAGTGGGTCCTCGGCGTGAACCAGTGGAGCGTCGTCCACGGCATCCGCGCGTTCGTGCCCGGCATGATCGCGCAGGGCGAGGGGCACGTCGTGAACACCGCGTCGCTCGCCGGCCTCATCACGACGCCCGGCATGGCCGCGTACTGCGCGACCAAGCACGCCGTCGTCGCCATCAGCGAGTGCTTGCACCTCGATCTCGCGGTGACCGGCCACAGCTCGAAGGTGCACGTGAGCGTCGTGTGCCCCGAGTGGGTGAAGACGAACATCTGCGAGTCGGAGAGCGCCCGGCCGGCCTCCCTGCCGCCGCGGGCGGGCCAGGGGCTCACCCCGCAGCAGCAGATGATGTCCGGCATGGTGCGAGCGGCGGTGGCCGGCGGCATCCCCCCGGAGGACGTGGCGGAGCAGGTGCTGCAGGCGATCCTCCACGAGCGCTTCTGGGTGCTGACGCACCCGAAGACGGTGAAGGCGATCGAGCGGCGGACGCGCGGGATCGTGGAGGGGAAGGCGCCCGAGTTCGATCCGTCGAAGATCTGAGCGGCTCCCGGCCTACGAGCGCCGGTCGCGGATCCTGGCGACGCTCGCTTCCCAGTTCTGCCCGTCGAACGTGGTGACCTCGAAGCGCGAGGCCGCGCCGTGGTCGAGGCAGAGGCCGTTGACCGACCAGTCGTTCGGGTGCGACCGGGGCCGGTAGAACGGGTGCACGCCGCACGTCTTGCAGAACATGTGCTTCGCCACGTGGGTGTTGAACGTGTAGACCGAGAGCGCGTCCTCGCCGCGGAGGATGCCGAAGCGCTCGGGCGGGACGATGACGTGGAGGTACCCCATCGTCGCGCACATCGAGCAGTTGCACGTCGTGGCCCGCGGCGGGTCCTCGACGTCGACCCAGAACCGCACCGCGCCGCAGTGGCAGCCGCCTTCGTAGCGCGTGGTCATGCTTCGTCCTCGGGTTCGTCCTCGTCCCCGTTCGCCGTGCTCTCCCGGACCGCGGCCGCGAAGATGCCGCGCGCCATGAGCGACGTCTCGGCGCGCCCCCGCCGGGTGTAGACGTCGGCCCGCACCCGCGCGACGCCGCGGTCGCCCGGCGCGGCCAGCCATGCGGTCTCGGCGAGGTGGGACGCGAGCGCGAGCTCTCCCCGTGCCGCCAGCTCCGAGGCGCGATCCGCGAGGCGAGCCGCACCCCCCGCCAGCGCGGCGAGCTCCACCGCGAGGGCGCGCGCGCGGGCCGGCTTGAGGTGCGACGGGTCGCCGTCCCACCAGCCGCCGTACAGGCGCCAGATGTTGCGAACGACGAACTCGGGCTCGTCGTAGATCGGGCGGAGGTAGGGACGGGCGAGCAGCTCCGCCGGCGCGCGGACCCGCGCGAGGGCGTCGTCGAGGGTGCCCCCGTCGTTCATGACGGTGAGCGTCTGCTCCACGAGCGACTCGAGCAGCGTCGCCGTCTCGGTGAGAGCGCGCCGCACCCGGTCGCGCCCGAAGATGGGCGGGCCGTGGCCGGGACACAGGACCTCGGCGGGGAGCTCCGCGATGAGGCGCAGCGCCTGGGCCCACTCGCGCGGGTAGCGCTGCACCTTCTGCGGGTTCCCCGCGTTCGGGGTCGCCCAGATGAAGAGGTCGCCCGCGCACACGACCGCCCGCGAGGGCACCCACACCCAGGTCGCGTCGTCGGTCTCGCCGAGCGCGTGGCGGAGCTCGAACCGTTCTCCGCCGACGTCGAGGTCGAGCGACGACGCGTAGGTGACGTCGGGCGCGCGGAAGCTCTCCGGCCACGACGGCGGGGCGCGAAACTGCCGCCCGTTGATGCACGCGTTGTAGCCGCGCGTCAGCGCGTAGCGCTCGAAGCGCGCGGGGACCCGCTCGTGCGCGACGACGCGTGCGGGGCGGCCCTGCTCGGCCTCGTAGCGCTCCACGCCGAAGCAGTGATCGACGTGGCCGTGGGTGTAGACCGCGGTGTGGAGGGCGCTCTTCGTGAACGTGCGCACCGTGACGTGGACCTGGTGCGAGAGGAGGAAGCTCCCCGTGTCGACGAGCACGAGGCCGGCGTCGGTCTCGAAGGCGGTCGCGTTGGCGAAGCTCGAGACGAAGGCGGTGCGGGGCGCCACCGGCTCCAGGTCGAGGAGCGGCATGAAGGGGTGATGCGTGGCCGGGTCGAGCTCCCCGGACCAGAGTCCCTCGGCGAGATCGCGGACGCGCCCCATGGTCTCAGAGAGCGTAGACCAGCAAGCGGCACTCGATCGGGCCGTTGTAGAGCAGCCACCAGCGGTCGGCCTCGCGACGGAGCGCCCGCCGCACCGCGGCCGGGATGTCCGGCGTGCCCGCCAGGAGCGCCACGGTGTGCCCCTCCATGCGACCGAGCGCTCGCGCCAGCTCGTCGTAGAGCGAGGCGTCCGCCGCGAGCCGCTCGCCGTAC
>JBEKGQ010000932.1:0-2929 GCA_050012715.1 Polyangiaceae bacterium | reverse complement strand
TCCGATCGTGACGAACCAGGTCACCATCACCGGGCCGAAGATCTTCCCGACGCTCCCCGTGCCGCGGCGCTGGATGGAGAAGAGCCCGACCAGGACGACGCACGTCAGCGGCACGACCCACGGCTTGAAGCCGGGAGCGGTGAGCTCGAGCCCTTCGAGCGCCGAGAGCACGGAGATAGCCGGAGTGATCATCCCGTCGCCGAAGAGCAGCGCCGCCCCCGCGATGACGAGGAGCGCGACCACCCCGATGCCCGCGGCCTTGCGCTTGGGGAGGAGGGCGAGGAGAGCCAGGATCCCCCCCTCCCCGTTGTTGTCGGCCTGCATGACGAAGCTGACGTACTTGACCGAGACGGCCAGGATCAGCGCCCAGATGATGAGCGAGATGACGCCGAAGATGTCGGCGCGATCGAGGGGTACGCCGGGCTGCGCGTCGCTCGCGACCTGCAGTGTATAGAGGGGGCTCGTCCCGATGTCGCCGAAGACGACGCCGATGGCGGCGAGGGCGGTGGGGACGAGCGGGCCGCCGTGCGCGTGCCCCGCGTGCCCCGCATCGGAGTGCGCCGTGTGCTTGGAGTCGTCCGGACCAGCCATGGGGCCGGTCGTATTCGGGGGCCGCCCCAGCCGCAAGACCACAAGCGCTTCCCGGGAATCCTGCGAGCCTCCCGGCTGTCGCTCTCGAGAGCTTCCGCCGTTTCCCCCGGGCTACCTTGTGCGAACCCTCATCGGCGGTTAGTTTCCACCCCTCGTCCCCGCTGCGGAAGGCGAGAGGCGGAAGGCAAATAGAGGCATGCTGACCTGGGCTCTCAAGAAGATCATGGGCACCTCGCACGAGCGCGAGGTCAAGCGGCTCCGGCCCAAGGTCGAGGCCATCAACGCCCTCGAGCCTCGGATCTCGGCCCTCAGCGACGCCGAGCTACGCGCCAAGACCGCGGAGTTCAAGGAGAAGCTCGACAACGGCGCCACCCTCGACGACCTCCTCATCGAGGCGTTCGCGGTCGCCCGTGAGGCGGGGAAGCGGGCGCTCAAGATGCGCCACTTCGACGTGCAGCTCATCGGAGGGATGGTGCTTCACAAGGGGCAGATCGCCGAGATGCGCACCGGGGAAGGGAAGACGCTCGTCGCCACGCTCCCCTGCTACCTGAACGCCCTTGAGGGTAAGGGCGTCCACGTCGTGACGGTCAACGACTACCTCGCCCGGCGCGACTCCGAGTGGATGGGGCGGCTCTACGGCTTCCTCGGAATGTCGACGGGCGTCGTCGTCCATTCGCAGAGGGACAAGGAGAAGCGCGAGGCGTACCTGTCCGACATCACCTACGGCCAGAACAACGAGTTTGGCTTCGACTACCTCCGCGACAACATGAAGTTCAGCGCGCTCGAGTACTTCCAGCGCGAGCTCCACTACGCGATCGTCGACGAGGTCGACTCCATCCTCATCGACGAGGCGCGCACGCCGCTCATCATCAGCGGGCAAGGGGAGGCGTCGAGCCACAAATACGCGTCCATCAACGAGGTCATCCCGCGCCTCCGCAAGGACGAGCACTACGTCGTCGACGAGAAGCAGCACTCCGTCTCGCTGACGGACGAAGGCGTCGAGCAGGCCCAGAAGCTGATGGGCATCACGAACCTCTACGACCCGATCAACCTCGAGTCGCTCCACATCCTGAACCAGTGCCTGCGCGCCCACGCGCTCTACAAGCGCGACGTCAATTACCTCGTGGCGGAGGACGGCAAGGTCCTCATCATCGACGAGTTCACCGGGCGGGTGCTCCCCGGCCGGCGCTGGTCGGAGGGGCTCCACCAGGCGGTGGAGGCCAAGGAGAACGTCCGCGTCCAGGAAGAGACGCGGACGATGGCGACCATCACGTTCCAGAACCTGTTCCGCCTCTACAAGAAGCTCTCGGGGATGACGGGGACGGCCGACACCGAGGCCGAGGAGTTCCACTCGACGTACAAGCTCAACGTCGTCGTCATCCCGACGAACCGGAACATCGCGCGAATCGACCACGAGGATCTCGTCTACAAGACCGAGAAAGAGAAGTTCGTCGCGGTGACGAAGGAGCTCCTCGAGTACCACGAGCGAGGGCAGCCGGTGCTCGTCGGGACGACGAGCGTCGAGAAGAGCGCCGCGGTCGCGAAGCTCCTGAAGCAGCGCAAGATCCCGCACGCCGTCCTCAACGCCAAGCAGCACGAGAAGGAGGCCTTCGTCGTCGCCCAGGCGGGGCGCAAAGGGGCCATCACGGTCTCGACGAACATGGCCGGCCGAGGGACGGACATCATCCTCGGTGGGAACGCCGAGATGCTCGCGAAGCTCGAGTTCAAGGAGGGGGGTCGCGACCCCGACAAGGAGCCCGAGGCCTACGCCGAGGTCGTGAGCCGCTACGAGGCAGACTGCAAGCGCGAGGGGCAAGAGGTCAAAGATCTCGGCGGTCTCCACATCCTCGGCACCGAGCGGCACGAGTCACGCCGCATCGACAACCAGCTCCGCGGTCGCGCCGGTCGGCAGGGCGATCCGGGCTCCTCTCGCTTCTACCTCTCGCTCGACGACGATCTCATGCGCATCTTCGCGGGCGACAAGGTCAAATCCCTGATGGAGAAGATGGGGATGCCCGACGACGAGCCCATCGAGCACCCGTGGGTCACGAACTCGATCGGGGACGCGCAGGGCAAGGTCGAGGCGCGCAACTTCGACATGAGGAAGAACGTCCTCGAGTACGACGACGTGATGAGCGAGCAGCGGAAGACGGTCTACAAGATCCGTCAGCAGCTCCTCATCGGCACGTACACGCCCGAGTACCTCGACGAGACGGGCAAGCCCACCGGGCAGCTCCGCGAGATCAAGACGCTCCCGCGCCTCAAGGACGACGTCCTCCCGGCCATCCGCGACATGCTGCTCCACTACGGCACGCCGCTGCCCGGTCAGGGCGCCGAG
>JBEKGQ010000931.1:0-2939 GCA_050012715.1 Polyangiaceae bacterium | reverse complement strand
AGGAGAGCGCGATCATGGCGTACTGCGAGATGGGGAGCAGGCCACCCTTCTGCGCCGCCACGGCGACGCCGGCGTTGGTGTGGAGATGCAGGACGCACCCCACGTCGTGGCGGGCGGCGTGGATCGCGCTGTGGATGACGAACCCCGCGGGGTTCACCGGCCAGTCGCTGGGCTCGAGCTTCTCCCCGTTGGCGTCGACCTTGACGAGGCTGCTGGCGGTGATCTCGTCGAAGAGCATCCCGTAGGGATTGATGAGAAACGCGTCCGTCTCGCCCGGGACGCGCGCCGAGATGTGCGTGAAGACGAGGTCATCCCAGCCGAAGAGGGCGACGAGGCGGTAGCAGGCGGCGAGCTCGACGCGGAGGGAACGTTCGTCCATGGGATCCATCGTGCCATACTCGGAGGCATGGGTGCCGCGGAGCCGCTCGTGCGTGCGCGTCATCTCCAGGAGTGGCTGACCAACGTCGAGCGCGAGGACGACCCGTGGCGCGCCCGCTTCTTCGCGGCGCTGCCGGCGAACACGCGAGCGACCATCGAGGGGACGTCGAAGGTCGAGTGGCTTCCGGCAGGAATGCACGTGGCGCTCGCCGACATCCTCACGGAGGCGTTCGGCCCGGTCCGCGCGCACGCTTACTACCGTCGAGCGTTCGCCGCCTCGCTGCGCGGCCCGGTCCTCGGGCCGCTCCTGCGCACCGGCCTCCGGGTCCTGGGCGTGACGCCGGCTTCGATGTTGCGGTGGGCGGGACACGGCTGGCGCTCGAGCTTCCGCGACTGCGGGAGCGTCGCGGGCGAGGTCCTCGGTCCGGGCCGCGGAAGGCTCCTCTACGCCGACCTGCCCACGGTATGCACGGCCTCCGAGGCGTGGCTCGACTCGGCGCAGGGCTCGGCGTACGGCGCGCTCGACGCCATGGGCGCGACCGGCGTCGTTCGCCTCGACAAGAGCGAGCGCGCGCGCGGGGGCATGGTGCTCGAGGTGGAGTGGATCGAGCCGGCGTGAGAGGCGCGCGATCGATGCTCAGGTCGCGCTCGCGCCCTTCCGCGCCACGCGCTCGAGCTGGTAGACGTAGGCCGCCAGCACGATCCAGATGATCGCCCGTGCGACGCTGGAGAACCCCTGCGTCATCGCCGCGCCGAGGGCGCGCATCGCGTCGGGCTCCACGGGGGGCGGATCGACGACGAGCATGACGAGGCTCGTCACGAGCGTGACGAAGAGGATCGTCGCCCACGCCACGAAACCGGCCCACAGGCTGCCGACACCGGGCCAAGTCCCGCGCGACGGCACGGTGTCGCCCAGGTCGAGCACCGAGTGGGCCGCATGGTGGAGACCCGCCGCCGCGGCGATGGGCGCGAGCCACAGGAGGAGGATCCCGAGCCAGGCCAGCCGCGGCGAGCGGGGCATCAGCTCGAAGAGCGCCGGGAGTACGAGGGCCATCGCGATGCTCACCCCCGCCGCGAAGAAGAAGAGCGCGACCGCGGTCGCCCACGCCGCGGGGTGCGGCAGCCAGCCCGGTAGCTTCACACCGCGATCCTACGCTCGCAGCCCGTCGGATGCTCCCTTCAGAGCACTCCGGCCGCCCGCAGCTCGCTCGTCCGGATCGGCGTGTAGACCGGCGGCGCGCCCAGCTTCAGCCGGGAGCGAACCTCCTCGAGCGGCAGCGGAATCAGGGCTTCCCACTCCTGCGCCGGGAGCCACGCCGCGGCCCGGCCCCGGCGGTATCCCTCCCAGATCACACCGGTCTGGACCTGCCGCCCGAATCCCTTGAGAACCGCGGCCATCACGATGAAGGCGATGCCCGTGTTCCAGTGCTGCGCGAGGGTGAACGCCAGGAGCGAGGCCTCACCCAGGACGTCGCCCCGGTAGCCGGTCGCTGCGTGCCAGAGATCGTGGGTGTCACGCATCCGCTGGCTCAGGAACGAGAAGGCCCCCGCCCGCGGGGTGATGACTTCGCTCGCGCTCTTGATCCCCTGGGGCGTGATGCCCTCGCTCTCGACGAAGGCGAGGTAGGCGCGCCCGAGCGATCCCTCCGGAAGGGCGCGCAGGCCGGCGCGGTCGGCCAGGATCGGCACGATGTCCGGGCGGTCGCGCAGGAGCCGCCGGCCGCTCTCGCTCCGCCGGAAGGCGAAGAGCAGCCGGTGCGGCGCGGTGCCGGAGATGGAGTCGATCAAGGTGAAGACGTTCGGTAGATCGTCCGGGTCGCGCAGCAGCGCGGCGAGGGCGCGACTCGCGCGGGGCAAGTCGAAACGGGGAAGCACGAGCGCATCGATCACGGGACACCTCCCTGTGCGTCGCTGACAATGTTGTAGGTAGCGTCACCTACAGGATTGTCAATAGTCGTGGTACACGTTGAAGAAGGCACCCATGCGGCGCAAGGCTCCGCCCCCTCGCAAGCGTCGCACCGCCGAGGACGCCAGAACCGCCATCCTCGACGCCGCCGAGCAACGGCTCGTGGCGTCGGGCCCGGCGGGCATCCGCCTCCAGGAGGTCGCCGCCGACGTGGGCCTCTCGCATCCCACCGTGCTGCATCACTTCGGGAGCCGCGAGGGGCTCGTCGAGGCGGTCGTGGCCCGCGCGCTCGACTCGCTGCACGCGGGGCTCTTGCAGGCGGTGCGCGCCTCGCCCCAGGGCACGGATCAGCTCGTGACCATCCTCGATGGCTGCTACGAGGCGCTCGTCCGCAAGGGCCACGGCCGCGCCTTCCTCTGGCTCGCGCTCTCCGGCTACGCGCCCACCATGGAGGGCCTGCGCGTTCGGGCGCTCGCCGAGGCGGTGCACGTCGCGCGCTCGGAGCACCGGCGCGGAGAGGTTCCCATGCCGACCTTCGAGGACACGTACTTCACGGTCCTCCTGCCGGCGCTCGCGCTCCTCGCGATGTCGGTGACCGAGCTGCCCGGACGCGACGGCGTGGACGACGATCAGCCGTGCAGCGCGCCACGCTTCC
>JBEKGQ010000930.1:0-2939 GCA_050012715.1 Polyangiaceae bacterium | reverse complement strand
GATCGCCTCGAGTACGCACCCGATCGCCTCGAGTACGCACGCGTACTCCTCGAGTACGCGACCGATCGCCTCGAGTACGCACGCGTACTCCTCGAGTGCGGCACCGATCGCCTCGAGTACGCCTGCGTACATCTCGAGTACGCCACCGATCGCCTCGAGTACGTCTGCGTACTCCTCGACTACGGCACCGATCGCCTCGAGTACGCATGCGTACTCCTCGAGTACGCGACCGATCGCCTCGAGTACGCCTGCGTACTCCTCGACTACGGCACCGATCGCCTCGAGCACGCGTGCGTACGCGGGACGCGCGGCACCTTTGTGCGCGCGTAACCCATGGACACCCTTGAGGACTTCCCCGTACCCCGAGAAAAGTGATCCCCGCGTGGCAAATCCGGGCCCCGCATTGTCCCCCCTCTAGGAGAGGCGAGGACGAGCCGGGAAGCTCGTACCGGACCCTCAGTACGAGAAAGGAGGTGATCACATGAGTACGACCAATACTGCCAAAGGCAATCGGGCCACCCGCGCGGGACAACTCGTCGCGGGCGCGAGGAAGCACTTTGCGAACGGGGCGCAAGTCCTGACGTTCGCGGGTGCTCTCGCGAACGTCACCGTCGACGCGGCTTGCAATGAGCTGAACACGCTCATCAGCAACCGCGCCGCGACGACGGCGGCCCGGGCGACCGCCAAGGACAAGGTGGCAAGCGAGGAAGCGGCTCTGCCCGCACTCGTCGCGTTCATGAACGCGTTCGAGGGGCTGATCCGCATCATGTTCGCCACCGACTCCACTTCGCTCGCCGATTTTGGGCTCCAGCCGCGCAAGCAGCCGGTGCCCAGGACGGCGGCGGAGAAGGCGGTCACTGCCGCCAAGGCTCTGGCGACGCGCGAAGCGCGTGGGACCAAGGGACCGAAGGCCAAGAAGGCGGTGAAGGGGAACGTCACGGCGCAAGTCGTCGTGACGCCCGTCACCACCGTCGCGGCCCCGGCCCCCGAAGCCCCCGCACAAGCGCCCGCCGCGAGCCCGGGCGGCGCTGCCGCGGCCACTCCGCCGAAGGGCTGAGCGGCCGGTGACAACCAGGGACGGGACGGCGCCGCGCCGTGAGCGCGGACGCGGCCTCCTTCCGTCCTGCGACATTCGCCCCCCTCCCGCGGGCCCCGGCTCCGTGGGAGGGTGGGCGGTGGCGTTATGCTGATGACCGCAAACGACGGGGGGCGATGAGCGAGCTGGATCCGAAGAGCGTCGACTGGGGGCAGGTGTTCGCCGAGGCGCTCGAGATCGCGCACGCGATGCGCGTGGGCGACGACGCGGAGGACATCGTGCAGCAAGGAATGACAATGGTGCTCGACGGGACCGCGCCGTTCGATGCGTCGGGCGAGCTGACGCTGGCCGCGCACATCGTGTCGGCCGCGTTCACCGCGCGGCGGAATGCGCGGCGCGTGGACCGCCGGCGGGAGAAGCGCGGGCAGAACGCGAAGCTCGTGGTGCACGTGGACGTGCCGCCGCCGACCCCCGAGGAGCTGACCCACGAGCGCCGGCTGGGGGAGCGCGCCTTCGAGGCGCTGCTCGCGGAGTGCACGGACGACGAGGACGTGCGCGCGCTGGCGATGCTCGCCCGCGAGGAGGACGTCGACGAGGCCCAGGGCCAGGCCGACGCGCTCGGCTGGGACATCGGGCGGGTGCGCAACGCGCGAAAGCGCATGGATCGCGCGGTCGACCGGGTGGCGGAGAAGCTGCGTGCGTGGAAGGAAGAGGACGTCCCATGAGCGAGCAGCGGCCGAAGCGTTCGCCGGCGGAGGCGTGGGAGGCGATCCAGAAGCGCAGGCTCCGGGAGGAGGGAGAGCGCGTCGCGAAGATGAGCCGCGCGGAGCTCGATGCGTCGCTCGCGGCGCGAGGGGTGGACGCCGCCGCGGCCCGGGAGCGCGGCGCAGCGCTTGCCGCGAAGCTGATGGCGCAGAGAGCAGCGGCGGCGCCCGCGCCCGAGTCCGCGCCCGCGCCCGCGCCCGCGTCCGAGCCCGCGCCCGCGCCCGAGCCCGCGTCCGCGCCCGCGCCCGCGTCTGCGCCCGCGCCCGCGTCTGCGCAGGCGGCGGACAACGTCGTCTCGTTCGCCGCGGAGCGCGCGAAGCGCCGGCCCGCCTGGATGCTCCCCCTCGTCGCCGCGGCGGCGCTCGTCGTCCTCGGCGGCGGCGGAGGGGCGATCGTCGCGCTGAGCGGGCCGGCGCCCTCCGTGCCGCCGGTTCCGACCGCGCCGCCGGGACCGTCGCCGGAGGAGCTCGCGCAGCGGCAGCGCGCGAAGGCCGACGAGCTTCGCAGGCTCGCCGCGGCGGAGTGCGCCGGCGGGAAGTGGGGCCCGTGCCGCGCCGACCTGGACGACGCGGCGAAGCTGGATCCGGAGGGCGACCGTGCGCGCGCGGTGCAGCGCCTCGAGGTCAAGGCGGCGCGCGGCGTCGCGCAGCTCGACGTGGAGGCCAAGCTGGGGCCGGGAAGCCGGTCGATGGCGCCGGAGGAGCGGGCCCGGTTCGCGGCGAGCCTGGCGGGCTCGAAGGGGCAGGCCATCGGCGTCGTGTGCGCGCGGGACGTCGAGCCCGCGGCGCTGTGCGAGCCGATCGTGGCGGGGCTGAAGCGCGCCGGCTGGGCGGTCACGCGCACGAACGCCGTCGCGGACGCCGGCCTCCCGCACGGCCTCCTCGTGGAGGTCGCCACCGACGCCGACGACGCGACGCAGGCCGCCGCCGATGCGCTGGTGGCGGCGCTCGAGAGGGCGGGCCTCTTCGCGCGCGGACCGGACGACGCGCCGCCCGGGGGCGATGCCGCGCTACGCCTGACGGTGGGCCCGCCGTAGCCGTGAACGCGGCTCGCGCGCGTGAGGGTCGTCGCGATGACTCGCTGACTGGGCCTCGTGGCCGTGGCTGATTCTCCTCCTCGTTTCCGTTCCCGTGGCTGT
>JBEKGQ010000929.1:0-2940 GCA_050012715.1 Polyangiaceae bacterium | reverse complement strand
GGAGGCCGCCCGAGCGCGACGTGGCTGGCGTCGCGTGCCGCGCGGTGGCTGGACCTGAAGGCCGACGAGCACGAAGCGGCGAGCGCCCGCGTCGACCGGGTGCGCCGGACGTACCTCGCCGCGCGCTCGCCGGACATCGGCCCGGCCCGCGTCTCCCGCGCCATCGCCGAGCCGGCGCGGGGGTGGCTCGAGGAGGCCATCGCGTGGGCTCGCAAGCTCGATCCGACGGCGCCCGCGGAGGAGGCGTCCATCGAGCCCATGGGCGTCGTCCGCCGGGCGCGCTGGCTCGTGTCGCTCGCGGGGCCGAGCGCGGCGGCGTGGATGACCGGAGGCGATGCGCGCGGGGAAGGGGAGCTCGTGGCGCACGCGGTGGCGCTGGCGCGCGTCCGCGATCCCTCGGGCTGGACGCTGGAGGACCTCCTCGCGCGGGAGAGCGTGACGCGACGGAGCTGGGACCCCGGCAGCGACGCGGAGCGCGTCGTCCGGCTCGTGCGCGAGCTCGCCCGTCCCGCGCCGGATGCCGCCGCGATCGAGCTGGCCGAGAACGAGCTCGCGCGCGGACGGGCCCCCGCCGCGATGGCGTTTCCCCTCGCGAGCGCGCTCGCGCGGGCGGGCGAGACGGGGCGCGCCTGGGCGGCCCTGGCGTCGACGCCGGGGCCGGAGGCCGACGCGCTGCGCGGGGAGCTGGCGCGGCGGCGCGGGCAAGCGGTGGAGGCGGAGGCGGCGGCGCGTCGTGCGCTCGCCGCGACCGACGCCGCGACGCGCGCGGTCGCGCAGGCCACCCTGGCGCGCCTGGCGTGGGATGCGGGCGATCTCGACGAGGCCGACCGTCGCCTCGAAGGAGCGAGCGGCCCGGCGGCGGCCGAGGTGCGGGCCCTCGTGGCCTGGCGTCGCGGGGCGTACGAGCCGGCGCTGCGCGCCCTCGAGGTGTCCCTGGCCGAGCCGCTGGACGCCGACGTCGTCGCGCGGCTCGAGGCGGCGCGAGGCCTCCTCGAGCTGGGGCGCGGCGCTTCGGGGGCCGCCCTCCGCGCCTTCGGGCGCGCGGTGGATCTCGCGGCGCGCGCCGGGGCGGTCGTCGAAGAGGCGACCTACCTGACGAGCGAGGCCGCCGCCGCGACCGACGCCGGCGATCTGGCGAGGGCGCTGGGCAGCGCGACCCGCGCCGCGCTCCTCTGGGAGAGGCTCGGTCGGCCGGATCGCGCCGCGCGCGCGTGGCTCGCGCGTGCCGGGTCACTGGCGACCATCGGCGTCGCGCACGGCGCCGACGAGGCGGCGGAGGAGGCGCGCGCGCGGGCGCTGGCGTCGCACGACGACCAGGCGGTGGCGTACGCGCGCTGGGCCCAGGTGGAGGTGCGCGCGCCGGGCGACGCGCGCGCGAGAGAGTGGGCCATGGAAGCCGACGAGCGCCTCGGGGGCGGGACGCCCGAGGACCGCGCACGTTCCGCCGCGCGGCTGCTCCTGTGGGCGCCAGGCGCGATCGCCGACGGCCGCATCGCGGCGGTCGACGCAGCCGCCTCGACGCTCTCGGCGGCCGCGTGCTGGGAGTGGTGGGGCGCCCGCGTGGGCGCGATGCTCGCCGGTCGCCGCACCGATGGCGACGGGGCCGTCCTCGGCGCGCTGCTCGCGCTCGTCGACGTCCCGGCCCCGGTCGGCTCGCGCGGGCCGGCCCTCGACGCCGCGGTGCGCCTCGCCACCGAGCGCGGCGACGGCGACACCGCGCGTCGTCTCGAGCACGCCCGCGGGCTGGCCGCGCGCACCCTCCGCGACCAGGTCCCGCCGGAGCACGCCGCGTCGCTGGCGTCGGTCGCGTGGGCGCGCGCGGCCAGCGTCGACGCTGCCGACGTCACCTTCGCGCCGGCGCAGGTCGCCCAGCTCGAGGCCATCGTGCGCGCGCTCTCGGGCCGCGATCGCCTGCGCCCGCTCCTCGAGCAGGTGCTCGACACGATGGTCCTCTGGACCGGCGTCGAGCGCGGCCTCCTCCTGCTCCGCGCCCCCGACGGGCGCCTCGTCCCTCGCGCCGCGCGCAACCTCGCGCGCCGCGACCTCACCGGCGACCAGCTCAAGCTGTCGCAGACCATCGCCCACCGCGCGATGGACGAGGGCGACGCGGTGGTCGCCACCGACGCCTTCTCGAGCCTCGGGGACGTCCACGCCAGCGTGCACGCGCTGAAGCTCCGCAGCGTCCTCGCCGTACCCCTCGTCGCGCGCGGCGAGGCGCTGGGCGTCGTGTACCTCGACGACCGCGTCCGCAAGGGCGCCTTCGGTCCGCGCGAGCTCGCGTGGGTGCGCGTCGTGGCCTCGCAGGCCGCGATGGCCATCGCCGACGCCCGCGACGCGGTGCTCCTGCGGCGCGCCGCGCGCCACGCCGAGCGGGCGCGGGCCCGGCTCGAGGTCGCCCTCAGCGAGCGCGAGGCGCAGCTCGACGTGACGCGCACCCAGCTCGAGATCGCCCGCGACGGGCGCGAGATGCGCTTCCGCTACGACGAGATCGCCGGACGCAGCGAGCCGATGCGCGAGCTCCTCCACATGGTGGACCGCGTCACGTCGAGCGACGTCCCGGTCCTCGTCGTCGGCGAGAGCGGCACCGGCAAGGAGCTCATCGCCCGGGCCATGCACGCCAACGGGCCGCGGGGCAAGCAGGCCTTCGTCAGCGAGAACTGCGCCAGCGTGCCCGAGACGCTGCTCGAGTCGACCCTCTTCGGGCACGTGCGCGGGGCCTTCACCGGCGCCTCGTCGACGCGGTCGGGCCTCTTCGACGTCGCCGACGGCGGGACGCTCTTCCTCGACGAGATCGGCGAGATGTCCCTCGCGATGCAGGCCAAGCTGCTGCGCGTCCTGCAGGACGGCGAGGTGCGCGCGGTGGGCGGCGAGCGCTCGCGCAAGGTCGACGTGCGCGTCATCGGGGCGACGCACCGCGATCTCGACGCGATGGTGGCGGCG
>JBEKGQ010000928.1:0-2942 GCA_050012715.1 Polyangiaceae bacterium | reverse complement strand
CTGAAAGCGCGCCCGGTGATACACTCGTCGTCGTGATGGAGGCGACGGCGGCGGCGCGCAGGCTCCCCCAGCTCGCCAAGTACGAGGTCCTCGAGGAGATCGGCCACGGCGGGATGGCGACGGTCTACCGAGCGCGCGATCGGCGGCTCGGGCGGGAGGTCGCGGTGAAGGTCATCCACCCGCACCTCCGCGACTCGAAAGAGGTGGTGTCGCGCTTCAACACCGAGGCGCGCGCGGTCGCGAAGCTCCGGCACCCGAACATCGTCGAGGTCTTCGACGTCAGCGAGACGGACGACGAGGAGCAGTACCTGGTGGTGGAGCTCCTGCGCGGGACGACGCTGCGCAAGCTCCTCCAGGGCAAGCGGGCGATGCCGCCGGAGGTCGCGGCGGCGTTCGCGCTCGAGCTGCTCGGGGGGCTGGCGCACGCCAACGGGGCAGGGGTGGTCCACCGGGACGTGAAGCCGGAGAACGTGCTCCTCGAGCACCACCCGCCGGGGAGCGCGTCGGCCGAGCGGTCGACGGCGACGCCCAGCGGCGACCGGGTCGTGGTCAAGCTGACCGACTTCGGCATCGCGAAGCTCCTCGACGCGCAGGGCGTGACGTCGACCGGCCAGGTGCTGGGGAGCCCGGCGCACATGGCGCCCGAGCAGATCGAGGGCGGCGAGGTCGACGCGCGCGCCGACGTGTTCGGCCTCGGGGTGCTCCTCTACGAGTGCATGGTGGGGCACCTGCCCTTCGAGGGGAACAACCCGGCGCAGGTCCTGCGGCGCGTGCTCGACGGGCGCTACCCGGACGCGCTCTCGGAGCGGCCGGTCATCGGCAACCGGTGGAGCGCGCTCCTCGACCGGGCCCTCGCCCACGATCCGGCCGAGCGCTTCCCGGACGCCACCGCGATGCAGGAGGCGGTCGTGGCGGAGCTCGAGCGGCTCGAGGTGCACCAGCCGCGGCGCGAGCTCGAGGCGTGGCTCGACGACCCCGACGCGTACGACAAGCAGCACGCGGCGCGGATGATCCAGCGGCTCTGCGCGCTGGCGGCCGAAGAGCGCAAGCGGGGCGAGGTGCTCCTCGCGTCGGCGGACTACAACCGGGCCCTCGCGCACGCCCCGGACGACCAGCAGCTCCTCCGCATCGTGGCGGGGCTCCACCGCGCCGAGGTCCGGTCGAAGCTCCTCCGGCGCGCCGCCGGGGCGCTCGTCATCATGGTGGGGCTGGGCGCGGCGACCTACGGCGTGGGGCGCCTCGTGCGGGCGCGCACGGACATCCGACCCGATCCGACCGCGGTCCAGGCCGCCCCGCCCCCGTCGGTGCCCACGCTGCTCGCCAGCGTCCCCGCGCCGTCGGCGAGCGCGCCCCCCACCGCGTCGACGGCGCCGCGGGCGACCAGCGTCGCCGTGGTCCCGGTCGCCCCGAAGGTCGTCGACCGCGCGGTCCAGCTCGACCTGACGCCGCAGATGGGCGTCAAGCTGACGATCGACGGGGCCGAGACGCGGGACGTCAGCACGGGGGCGGTGATCCGGCTCGACGGCAAGGCGCACACGCTGTCGTTCACCTGCGAGGTCTGTTCGCCGGAACAGCGCACGGTGGCGGCCGGCGACAAGGACGAGACCCTGGTCGTCAAGGTGCCCATCAAGCCGGCGACGCTCGAGATCCAGGGGCCCCCCGACAAGACCTACCAGCTCGTCGAGCGCCCGCAGCTCCGGGTCGGGGCCGGCGTGAACACCATCTCCCTCGGGAGCGCCTTCGAGCCGATCACCGTCAAGCAGATCGACACGAACACGACCGTCCACGTGCGCCTCCAGGCCGGGAAGACGGTGACCGCCGCCTTCTGAGAGGCGAAAAACGTTGCCCCGGGCGCATCGGTCGTTGGATCGTTTGGCGTGCGCCGGGTCGTCGCTGCCTCCATCGTCGCGCTCGTCTGCGCGGCGCCGGGGCTGGCTCGCGCGGACGCCAAGGACGACCTCGAGAAGGCCCACAACGCGTACGTGACGCGCCGGTACGACGACGCGGAGGCGCGCCTGCGCACGCTGCTCGACCCCGCCGGCAACGGGCTGAAGGACGCCGACCTCATCGCGGACGCCCGCATGTACCTCGCCGCGACGCTGCTCGCGGAGGGCAAGAACGAGGCGGCCGCGAGCACGCTGGAGGACCTGCTGATCGCGCGGCCCGACTACCAGGCGGACCCGCTCCGCGTGGCCCTCGAGGCGATCGACGCGCTGACCGACGCGAAGGCACGCCTCCGCGACAAGCTCGCCGCGATGCAGGCGGAGAAGGTCCGCCGGGCGCAGGAAGAGAAGGCGAAGCTCGAGGCCGAGAGGCAGAAGCAGGTGCTCCGCCTCGCGATGCTCGAGAAGCTCGCGACGTCCGAGGTCGTCGTCGAGCGGCACTCGCGGTGGCTGTCGCTCGTGCCGTTCGGGGTGGGTCAGTTCCAGAACGGGCAGACCGCCGAGGGGTGGCTCTTCCTCACCGCGGAGGGCCTGTTCGCGGCGGGGACGGTCGTCGCGGCGGGCTACGCGTACGCCTACGAGGAGCAGGCCTGGAAGTACCACGAGCAGGGGAACTCGGCCGCGCAGAGCGCCTACACGAGCGCGGCGCACTGGGCGGCCATCACGGACGACATCCTCGCCGGCGGGCTCGTGCTGACCGCGGCGGCGGGGATCATCCATGCCCAGGCGACGTACGTCCCGGAGCGCGTCCAGGTGAGAAAGCGAGAGATCCCGCCGCTCTCGCTGACGCCGGTGGTGGGACCGACGGGGATCGGGATCGTCGGGCGATTCTAGCGGCAGCCTGAGGGAGTCGTGCTGGAGCGATCATCACGGGCCACGCCGGCGTCGCGGGTCGTGGCGCGGCGATCATGACGAGCCATGCCGGCGTCGCGGGTCGTGGCGCGGCGATCATGACGAGCCATGCCGGCGTCGCGGGTCGTGGCGCGGCGATCATGACGA
>JBEKGQ010000927.1:0-2944 GCA_050012715.1 Polyangiaceae bacterium | reverse complement strand
CCTCGCCGTACTTGATGGCGCACCGATTGTCGTCCCGGAGCGCGCGATCGGTCAGGAGGGCAGTGAGGAAGATCACGTAGAAGTAGGGGAGCACGCCGCCGAACAGCGCCGGGAGCGTCCAGAACAGGGCGCCGAGGATCTCGGGGACGTAGTGGAAATGGCGCGCGATGCCCCAGAAGCCCGAGGCGAGGAGCAGGCTCTCCTTCTTCTCCCCGCTCTCGGTCGTGTAGTGGCCGACGACGAGCACGGGAGGCTTGCCCCACACGGTCGTCTTGCCGTCGGTGGCGCGGACGCGCTGGCGCTGCGCGTCGGCGGCGTAGTTGGTGAAGATGCTGGCGACCCCGAGGATGAAGATGATCGCCGCCACGGGGAGCCCGAGATGGTTCGGGTGCCCGACGAGGTAGAGCGTCGACGAGGTGTAGATGGCCGGCACCCAGACGAGACACCCCCAGCAGATGTAGAAGCCGGCGCGGTCGTGCATGATGTCGAGTGACCGCAGGTAGCCCGTTTCCCACCAGTAGAACTTGGAGAGGTAGACCATCTGGAGGCCGACCGCGACTACCATGGAGTCGCTGAGACCCGAGGTCTCCCACTGCTTGGCCGCGAACGACACGAGGATGAGCGGCCACGCCATCATCCCGAACCGGCAGTTCGTGAACATCTTCACGTCCCAGCCCAGAATGCGCGGGTAAAGCTCGGTCCCCCAGTAGTAGTCGAAGATCGGGTTGCCGCTGATGCCGTGGTCACTCGAGGACGGGGCGAAGCGGCCCTTGAGGTAGAGGACCAGGCAGAACCCGACGCTGAAGACGTTGAGCGCCCCGAGGATGCCGCCGAAGTTGTCGTAGATGACCGACGCGCGGAAGAGGTGCAGGCCAAACGAGCCGCCGCAGAAGAGGGCGAGGGTGACGATGAACGCGAGGACGCCGTTGGCCTTGTAGACGGGGACGTTGCCGTTCGCGGTGACGGGCCCCACGAAGCGACGGCCCGGGAGCACGCGCATCAGCGTGAGCTCGACGGCGGCCAGGGTGCCGATCATTGCCCATGCCGTCGGGGTTCCGAAGAAGACCGGACCCCAGATGAGGGCGAGCGCGCCGAACAGCCCGTGCTGGTGGAAGAACGCGGCGAGCGAGGAGATGGATCCGCCGAGGGCGGTGTCCGCGTACCAGACCACGAGCGCCGTCGGCGGGCAGACCGTGATGAGAAAGAGAGGGACGAGCGTCTGGCGAAGCCACTTCGGCCCCACCCGCTCGCTCTCGTAGCTCTTGGCGAAGCCGACCGCGGGCGTCGTTCCATTCATGGTCCGGAATAGAACATGTTTCACTCCCGCGACCAAGCCTCCCGTGGCGCCTTCGGCGACGTGTCCCAAACCGTGACGCGCTCCGTCCGGGAACGGGACACGGGGGCCCAATCCGCGGCGCGTCCACGACGGGTTCCGCCGTGAATTTCGCCTCGAGCCTCCTTTTCCGGGGTCCCCCGTCGCCCCGGCATCGCTATTGCTGCAGGCGCCCCTCATCGAGGATCCTCGCCCCACCATGAAGAGAACAACGGCCACCGGGTCTCTCCTGATCGTCGCGCTCGTCGTCGCCGCCTGCGGCGGGGCGGGGAGCCCGTCCGGCGCCGCGGCCCCGGCGGTCGGGACGTGCGAAGGGCAGTCTCGCCCCCAGCTCGATTGCTCCGCCGAGTTCAAGTACGACGCCACCAACGTCCAGGGCACGCTGCACGTCGGCACGTTCGCGAACGTGTCCGGCAGCGTCGAGCAGAAGGCGCTGCGCGAGATCGATCAGCAGACCGCCATGTACGTCGCCGAGGCCAGGCGCCTCTGCGACGAGTACAACAAGTGCGTCGTCGACAAGGACACGTACGCGACGCGCAGCGAGAACATGCGCCGGCGCATTGCGAAGACGCCGGAGCTGCTCGAGAGCCTCAAGTCCGCGGACGAGGACGCGCAGCGCGCCGCCCTCGCCAAGGCCTACCGCGAGATCGTCCCCGACGACGCGCGGACGGAGCTCCGGCTCACGTTCTCGGTCCTCGCGCGGAGACCCAGCGAGAGCGCGGCGGTGCCCATCCCGAGCGACGCATCGCTCCCGAGCGGCTCGCACGTCGCCTTCGACGTGCAGCTCTCGCGGCCGGCGTACGTGTACCTCTTCCAGAAGTCGGCCAGCGGCGCCGTCCACGTGCTCTTCCCCGACGCTCGCGTGCCGGTGAGCAACCCCATCGCCGCGTCGACGCCGCTGCAGATCCCGACCGGGGGGACGAGCTTCAAGCTCGACGACAAAGACCTCGGCACGGAGCGCGTCTACATCGTCGCGTCGCTGAAGCCGGTGACCGCGCTCGCCGCCGCCGCCGACCACGCGAGCCAGGGGGCTCCTGTCGGCGCCGCGATCCAGCAGGTCACGACCATCGACGGCAGTTGCAAGAGCCGCGGGCTTTCGCTCGACGAGGGAGCGGCCGCGCCGGCGGCGGGGTGCGCCCGGCCGCGCGGGCTCTCGCTCGACACAACGGGAGACAGCAAGGCGTCGATGGTCGCCACCACCGAGGCCGCCGACGACACCATCGCCACCGTCTTCCAGTTTCGCCACACGCACTGAGCGTCGCTCGAGGAGAACCTGCCATGCTGGAACGTGGTCCGGGGCGCGTCCGCCCCGTCGTCCTTGCCGTTGCGTTGCTGCTGCTCCCGATGAGCGCGCGCATGGCCGGTGCCCAGCCACCGGGCGAGGGGCTCGAGCCCCGGTGGCGCGCCCTCGTCGACACGGGGAAGCTCGACGACGCGCTCGCCCTGGCCCGTGGTGAAGCCAAGGCGCAGCCTCCTGGCTCGTCCGCGTACTGGACCGCCAGCTCGCTCGTGGCCGAGGCCCTCGCCGAGAAAGGGGACCGCCTCGCCGCGCGCGACGAGTACCGACGTATCGTCGAGGGAGCTCCGCCCGCGCTGGGTGAGCTCCGGGCA
>JBEKGQ010000926.1:0-2947 GCA_050012715.1 Polyangiaceae bacterium | reverse complement strand
AAGCCGAAGCCGCCGCGGTGAAGATCTAGCCTCCGCAGATCAGGTTGATGATGAAAGTCCAGTCCGGGTCCTGCGTCGTGCCGCCGCCCGGCGAGCACTGGTCGGCGACGCCGCCGTCGGCGTCGTCCTTCGTGCACTTGGTCTGGTACGGGCCGAAATACGACGCGCAGATGCCGCCCGTCCCCTCCTCGGCCGTCTCGCAGGCCGCGGGATCCTCGCTGGTCCCGTCGCCCGCCGTGCCCGTGCAGAGGTTGCACTCGAGGCCGAGGCACGAGAAGAGGTTGTAGTACGCGCCGGCGCAGGCCGACCCGTTCGTGGGGTCGAGGATCTGGATGCAGGCGGGGTAGTTCGGCCCGAAGTAGCCGTTCATCATGCTGTCGAACGTCACGAAGCTGGCGCCGCCCGTGCCCAGCGCGTTTGCGGGCAGGATGCAGTTGCCGCAAGCGGTGCCACCGCCGCCGTCCACGCCCGCGAGGTTGGCGGTGAGCCATGCCTCGCAGGTGGTCTGGGTGGCGTCGTCGCCACAGGCCTTCTCGAACTCGCTGATGTCGGTCGGCTGGCAGACGCCCTGGTGAGCGACGACGTTCGTCCAGGTCGTCGCGGTGTACGGCACGTCGGCCGAGCAGGTGCCGCCGCCGGCGTCATCGGCGATGCCGCCCGAGGTGCTGCCGGAGCCGTTGCCCGAGCTGGAGGCGCTTCCCGTGCCGGAGCTTCCGGAGCTGCTGCCCGAGCCGATGCCCGAGCTGGAGGCGCTTCCCGTGCCGGAGCTTCCGGAGCTGGACGTCCCGGAGCTCGACGTCGACCCTGCGCCGCCGCTGTCGGTTGTTTCGCCGATGACCTTGCCGCCGCATCCGACGGTGATCACCGCGAGGAGCCAGAGGCCTGCGTGCGCGCTCGTCATTCGCACACACTAGCACTCGCCGGGGAGTCGGGACGTGAAGCTCGGGCCCGCGACGACTGAGGCGGCTTCCGAAGAAAAACGATCCCCGGTGGCAAATCCCTCCGCCCCGGAACCTTAACCATCCGAGGGCAGCGAGATCGAACCCCCGGGAATGGATCCCGGTTCGCTCCCTCGGAGAGGAGGTGATTGAGAATGGCGAACAAGGGAAATGGAAACGGAAACGTCGCGACCCTCGCGGGCAATCTTGCCGCGGGGATCACGAAGCGTCTCGCGAGCGCCGGGCAACTGACGCTCGCGGGAAGCACGTTCACGCCGGCGCAGGTGGCCACCCAGTTACAGACGGTGGTCCAGCTGCAGCAGGCCGTGGACGCTGCTCGGGCGGCGACCAAGGCAAAGGTCGCGGCCATGGCGGCCCAGATGCCTGCGCTGCGCACCATCATGAGTGCGTTCGTGCAGTTCCTCCGGGCTTCCTTCGGCAATCAGCCGGATGTCCTCGCCGACTTCGGTCTCGAACCGAGGAAGGTGGCGACTCCGCTGACGGTCGAGCAGAAGGCGACGGCGGCCGCCAAGCGCGCGGCCACGCGCGCGAAGCGGAACACGATGGGAGCCGTGCAGAAGAAGAGCGTGAAGGGCACCGTGACCGGTGTCACGATCACTCCGATCGATGCAACGGAACCCGTCGCGCCGGCGACCGCCACCCCGACCGCCCCGACGGCGGGCGCGGCGACGGGTGGTGGCACCCCGCACACGGCCTAGCCAGCGGTGGGCACGCACAACAAGGGAAGGAGGAGCGGCTTCGGAACGGGAGCCCCTCCTCCTTCCCGCTTTTTGTGGCCTTCCCGCTCGAGGACGACCGCGCTCGTCACTGCATCGGCGGCACCCGGTTGGCCCAGGGGCGAGCCCGCTCCAGCTGGGCGGCCAGCCGGAAGAGCGTCGCCTCGTCGGCGAAGCGGCCCGTGAGCATCACGCCGATGGGCACGTTCCCGGCATTCCAGTGAAGAGGAACGCTCATCGAGGGCAAACCGGCGCCGTTGACGAGCATCGTGAACGGCATGAACGCGAGGACTCGCTCTCCCACGTCCTCCAGCTTGCCGGAGCGCCTCGCGAGCCCGCCCAGCTGAAGGCGCGCGATGATTTCTTCGACCGTCGCTTCGATGCCCTTGGCGTAGAGGGCGCCGATCTCGAGCGGTGGCTTCCCGAGCGTCGGCGTGAGCCAGACATCGTGGGCGGACACGAAGGAAGCGACCTGGCGCGCCATGCGCTGTTGAACGCGAACGCTGTCCGCGTACTCGCCGGCCGTGAATGACTCGCCCACCGCCCGCCCCACCCACGTGCTGCGGTCGAAGCCCGAGCGATGCGCTCTCTTGCCGGAGCGGCGTTCTGCGTCGCGGACGTCGGCGGCGCAGATGCCCATCATCATGACGAGGCTCGTCCTCTTCCACTCGGCGCCGTCGAGGTCGAGGGAGGCTTCGACCACCTCGTGACCGAGCTCTCGAAGGAGCGACACGGCGTCCTCGAGCGCCGTGAGGCAGTCGGGATGAAGCTCGCCACAGAGCGGCGAGGTGCGACTGAACGCGATGCGGAGTCTCCCGGGCTCGATGCCCACCTCGTCGAGGAAGGGCCGCTCCGGGGGCGGAGCCCAGAAGGGCTCCCCGACCGCGGGCCCGGCCGTCGCGTCGAGCATGGCCGCGCTGTCGCGGACGCTCCGGGTGAGCACGTGCTCGACGGCGAACCCCTCCCACTGAGGCCCCTCGACGGGACCGACCGGGGTTCGCCCGCGCGTCGGCTTGAGTCCGAAGATGCCGCAGCACGACGCCGGCATGCGAATCGACCCGCCGCCGTCCCCGCCGCTCGCCATGGGCACCATCCGCGTCGCCACGGCCGCGGCGCTTCCTCCGGAGGATCCGCCCGCCGTGAGGGCCGGGTTCCAGGGGTTGCGCGTCGGGCCGAACGCATCCGGCTCCGTGACCGGCATCAGGGCGAACTCCGGGGTGTTGGTCTTGCCCAGGATGACCACGCCCGCGCGGAGGAATCGGTCCTCGAGCA